>CALHIC010000001.1 GCA_938030845.1 uncultured Oribacterium sp.
CATAAAGCGGATAACATCTTTCTGAAATTGAAAAATGCTATAGCTTCCGGAATTGCTTAGAAATGCCAAATTTTTTCTTTCTTCCATTCTTTTCTCCTTGTGCTTTCTACTATTTATATATTTTATCACAAAAACATATAGAGAGTAATAGTCTGATAGCAAAGAAGCTTTAGCCCTAAGTTAAGAATCAAAAAAGGAGGGGATTAGCCCTCCTCTTTTCCGTAAAAATCATTTATTTTTTTGTAAAGACTGCAAATATTCAATGGCTTCATGAACATTGGAAAAAGTGAGACATTTTTGGCATAACCACTGATTTCGTTCATCCGTGTCCTCTAAACCGGGCATTCCCTCTTGTAATAAACGGAATAGAACTTTTTTTGAGTTATCCATGGCAGTAGTATAATGTTGTGCAATTTTTGTCGTGATCTCACCGTTTCCCTTTTTGTAATTTGCCTCGTGTTTTAAGAGCTTATTCATCATCTGCTTCTTTTCGGCTACGGTTTGAACAGAAGGATTATATAGTTCATAATGTAGTAAAAGCCAATATTCAATGCAAGCACTGGTCATCAGGAGACGAACTTTAATATTTGGTTTTTTTCGTAAGCTACGCAAACGCTTTATGATTTTGATTCGCTCATTCCAAAATGGACTATCCTCTTTTTCTACATCAAAGAAAAACCATATTTCATCAGTGACTTCAGCATTATTCTACCTCCTCGATTTCAATATTAGGGGTGGCACCATATTTTCCAACCAGATACGCTTTACGGATATTGTCACTGGTCCTGGTGGAGAATTCACTGATACTATAAAGTTCGGAAGAACCGTCTCGATTCTGTTTATCTGCAAAATAAATCTGATCTTTTCGCAGGTATTCCAGGTTTAAAAGCTCTGTGTTATGAGTGGTAAAAATGAGTTGGGCTCCATTTTTGTTACTGTCTTTACTTTGAAATTTTGCTACAACGAAGTTGACCAGTTGAGGATGGAGTTCCTTTTCCAATTCATCTACCAGTAAAATACCACCTGTTCGTAATGCTGATTCAATGGCAGGTGCAAGAGCCATAAGCTTTCTGGTACCGTCAGATTCATCAGAAATATCCAGGTAAAAATTATCTTTTTTCCCGTCTTTCTTAACGCCTTGGTGGCTTGCTTGAGCAGATACTTCCTGTAGCTGCAGTAAAATGGTGCCATCCGCGGAGGTCTCAGAGAGTGCACGTATAAATTGTGATAATTCAGCTTTGAAGTCCTCCGGAATGTCTGTAGGAAGAGGGCCATCTGAGTGAACTTCCTTATTGTTGATTTCGAATTGAACATCCAAAATGCCTAAGTCTGCGGCTTTGGCATAATCAGAAATTGCTTTTAGCATCAGCTTATCTTCTGCATACTCTAAGATTTGACCGGGAATATCGGAATAGTCACGAGAAAAATATACTTCATTTCGAAACCACTGCATGGCTGAAACGCATGCTGCGTCATTCATAGTACATGCTACTGAGAAAAACAGTTGATTCTCTGCAACCATTTTCCCGATTAAAGTTCTTTTGGATTTATCTTCTGTGAAAGAAAAGTTTTGCTCTTTTCTATCAAAAATGAGGGCTTTTTGTCCTTTGGGAGCATGGTAAAGATATTCTGAAAAGATTTTTTCTCTTGTTGCTGAAAAACCATACCAGTAACGAACGCCGTTAGAACTGTAAACAAATTCAAATTCTGTAGGGTCATTTTTTGAATAATCATTTAAGGAAAATGGGCGAACCGGGATGATGGCACGATCATGCTGAGTTCTCTGTGCATTTCGGATAAACTGTACCGCAAGCCAGAAAGCTCGAATGACGTTACTTTTACCGCCACCATTTTTTCCATATATTGCACAGGATGGAAGTAACTTTACTTTAGAGGATAGAGGGATGAGTGACTTTTTTAAAGAATTAATGCCGCTTGCTTCCATAGATAATACGGTTTCGTCTCGAAATGAACGGTAATTTTTAAAACGAAATTCAATGAGCATATTGACCACCTCCATAGATCATCTTTGGTGATAATAGCATCATGAAATACTAAATACAAGAAAAAATATCAAAAAATTTGATTTTTAATATCCGATTTCTGCTTTCGACTATTTTTGTAATCCGTTTTTTCTGAAAAGATAAGATTTCTTCAGAGGAAATACCTTGCAAAGGAAAGGATTCTCCTTTACTCTTAACGATATCTTTTCCATCATTCTTTATAGGCTCTGAAAGTGCCTATAGGATGAGAAAAGCACTAAGATGAATAAAATGTATAGTATCACCAGAAAAGTTTGAGTTTAAACCAAGAAATAAAGGAGACTAACTATAAATGAAGAATTGGAAAAATGAAGCGGAGGCCAGGGAAGAGATTAAGGCATTGGTGGCGGAGTATTACCATAGATTTAAGGAGCAGAAGAAGCCCTTTGAGCCGGGGGACAGAGTGAGCTATGCATCCCGTGTATTTGATGAGAAGGAAATACTGTCCTTAACGGATGCCACTTTGGACTTTTGGCTAACCACCGGACGCTTTGCGGATGAGTTTGAGAAGAAGTTTGCGGAGTGGATCGGGGTGAAGCATGCCTATTTGGTAAATTCCGGATCCTCTGCCAATTTACTGGCTTTTATGACCTTAACCGCGCCGGAGCTGGGAGAGCGGCAGATTAAGCGGGGAGATGAAATCATTACCGTGGCCTGCGGCTTTCCTACCACGGTAACGCCTGCTTTGCAGTATGGGGCTGTGCCTGTTTTTGTGGATGTGACCGTGCCCCAGTACAACATTGATGTTCGCCGTTTGGAAGAGGCTTTGTCCGAGAAAACCAAGGCAGTGATGATTGCCCATACCTTGGGAAATCCCTTTGATTTATCGGCGGTAAAGGCATTTTGCGACAAGCATTCTCTCTGGCTTGTGGAGGACAACTGCGATGCTTTAGGCAGCCGCTATACCATTAATGGAGAAACAAAGTTTACAGGAAGCTGGGGAGATATCGGGACCAGCTCCTTCTATCCTCCTCATCACATGACCATGGGAGAGGGTGGAGCAGTATATACCAACAATGCTCAGCTGTCCAAGTTGATTTTGTCCTTTAGAGATTGGGGAAGGGACTGCATTTGCCCCTCCGGACAGGATAACTTCTGTAAGCACCGCTTCCTGGGGCAGTACGGGGAGCTTCCCAAGGGCTATGACCACAAATATACCTACAGCCACTTTGGCTATAATCTGAAGGTTACGGATATGCAGGCTGCGGTTGGCGTGGAGCAGCTGAAGAAATTCCCAAGCTTTATTGAAAGGCGTAAGGAAAACTGGGCCTTTTTACGGGAACAGTTAAGCTCTCTTTCCGAGGACTTGATTCTTCCGGAGCCTGCGGAAAATGCGGATCCCTCATGGTTTGGTTTCCTGATTTCCGTGAAGAAGGATTCTCCGGTAAAGAGAAATGCTTTGACCGCCTATTTGGAGGAAAGAAATATCCAGACTCGATTGCTGTTTTCCGGAAACCTGATTAAGCACCCCTGCTTTAACCAGATTCGAAACACCGATGCGTACCGGGTGGTTGGGGACCTTACGGAAACCGATTATATTATGGAACACACCTTCTGGATTGGCGTTTACCCCGGAATGACCAAGGAAATGCTAAGCTATATGGCAGAGCAGATTTCCGCAGGGGTAAAAGCGCTAAAGGAGCAGTAAAACAAGAGAAGAACATTTGGCAGTACAGGTTTAAAACGGGGCACGCTCCCGCTAGCCTCTGACTGAGCAGTAGACTATGTTGGTCTACTGCTCCTTTATTCTTTTCCCAATTCCGACCGATAATCTATAGGAATACTGATTCAGCAGAAACAATAGTCTTATGGAAAATGCTCTATTTAGAAAAAAATGCTTTGAATAGAAACAATAATCCAAGGAATAGGGGAAAGAATATATCATGAAGAGGAATCCATATCAAAGACGGGAAGAAGAATATAGAATCTTAACTGAGAAAATGCAGCAGGCTAAGAAGCCCTATGCCATCAGCAAGGCGCGCTCTATTTTTGATGAGAAAAATTCGGGATTTTTTGGGAAAACTTGGGGAGAGAACAGAGAAAGTCTCCTTCCTACGCCGGCAGTACGTGCCTTGGCCTGCCTTTTCCTTTTATTTTTATGCCTGTATTGCAGCATTTTAGTTCATGCAGAGGAAAGAGAGCAGGGCGTTTGGGTTTATGAAAATAAAGAGTGGAGCTATCACACCAAAGCCGGCACGCCTTTAACCGGCTGGATTAAGGATAAGGAGGACTGGTATTACATCAGTCCCCAAAGAGAAAAACTGCTGATCGGTTGGTTAAAGGATGGGGAGCAGTGGTATTTTCTGAATAACAGAGAAAAGAATCTTGGGAAAATGATGAAGGGCTGGGCTGTGATTGACGGCTACGCCTATTATTTTTCGGAAAACGGCAGTATGGCGGTAAACACCAAGGTGGATGGCCAGTATCCTGTCAATGATCAGGGGCAGTTTCTTGGAGCAAACGGCCAGCCTACTTATTTTTCCAAAAGCACTTATAGAACAAAGCCCAGCATTGTGCTGGATGAGCTTTTGGCTAAGGCGGAGGCGGAACTGAAAGAAAACAGTATTCCCAGAATCTCCGCTCTTCCTAATGGAACCTTTCAGGCTCACTACGGCAATACCATGATGGGAATCTACGTCCCTGGCCCGGTAAATCCTTGGCAGGAAAAGGTGGAAGTGGATATGGAGCAGTACGACTTAAAAGAAGAAGACCCCATTGAAGTCCCGGATGAAGAACAACCGGAGGACGAAGGTGAAAATGACAACGAAGAAGAGGAAGTAGACGAAGACGCGGATGTGGCGAAATAAAGATGCTGTTTAACTGTTTTTTGGGTGGCTAAGCAAAGGGATTTTTTGAATGGTTACTTGGAGAAATTTTGAGTAGCTAATTGGAAGAATTCTATTGTAAAATGGCTTTGGTGGGAGTACACTGAATAGACAAACCATGAGAGAGGAGGAGATTATATGGCTCAGTTATTAGCAGTTGCGAAATACTTGAATAAACTATATGAGGAAAAGCATCATTGTGGCATGGACCAGATGAGAATGCACAAGATGATGTACTTTTCGCAGAGGGAGTCTCTTATGATTTCCGGAAAACCTCTTTTTAATGGGGATTTTGAAGCGTGGAAATATGGACCGGTACTTAAAGCGGTTAGAACCGAGTATTCTAGAGGAGACATGTTTTCCGGAGAATATGGAGAACTGAGCGAAGAAGATGCTAAATTGCTTCGTGAAGTTTTTGAACGTTATGATGAGTATGATTCATGGAAATTGAGTACTTTGTCCCATGCAGAAAGCTCTTGGGTAAAAGCACGTGAAGGATTAGAGCCGGATGCGCCGGGGAATAAGAAGATGAGCTTAAGTGCAATCACTGTTGATGCGACAAAAGAGAAGTTACGGAGAAAGGGTGTTGTATTTGCATAGTGAATAGACCTACAGGTATTGCCTGTGGGTCTATTTTGTATAGTTAGGAGAACTGCTTTGACTATTGATGAACAGAAAAGATACCTCTTTAATAGACTGGAATTAGAAAGTCTACGTTTTTCGGAACATAACAAGGAAGAAATATTAGCCTTTGAACAGGCAACAAGTGGTAGCAATATTTCGAATTACTTAAAGAATGAGGCATGGCGGGATGACGAAGCGGGAGACACTAAAGTCTATCTGGTTAGAGATAAAGTGGAAAATGTGATTGTAAGTTTTTTTGCTCTAAATTGTGGGATTCTTTATAGTGATCTTGAAGGTGTTTCTCTTAACGAAGAAGAAAAAGAGCCCTTTGAAAGACTTGTTAAGGCCTATCAAATGAACTATAGAAGGAATCTTTCTGATATTCAGCAAGAGCAAGCGGACAAAGAGTACGTCGATGCCTTGAATGCATTATATACGGTAATAGAATCACCTGATCGGGTATCTTACTTAATCAATCAAGCAGAAATCAAAGCAGCAAGTAAGGAAACGGAAAGAGATCTGTTTCTTGATACGGAGGAGAAGGAGCATACGACGAATGTGCATCAAACCTTTCCGGCTATTGATATAAAGTTCTTGTGTAAAAATAAGCGCTATATCCCGAAAATCAGTCTTGATTTTAGATTGGGCGTATATATTTTCTGGGAGCTGATTGTGCCTCATTTATTAAAGACAGCTGAATTGGTGGGCTGTAAATATATATATTTATTCGCTGCTGATAACACGGATAGAACTGTGATTAAAACCAAGAAACCAATTATGATTACTCCTGACTATGATCCATATGAGGATGAAAAGGAAGAAGAGCAAACAGTAGTATTAAAATTGGTGGAATATTATAAGAATGAACTAAAGTTCAACTACGTTACAAAATATAAAGTCTTAAAACCACGTTTTGAAAGGACATGTTTTACTTTAGTTCAGGAAGTTAATAGGCTGGAAGAAAACCGAAGGAATATCTGGACATCCCATAGTTTGGAAGATGTTGAAGAGAAAAGATAAGAGGAGTTTAGCTGCCTCTTTTAAGTGGAATTGGGGAAAAAGCGGTTTGAGTCTAGCGGAATTTCTAGCTCGGATATTTTTACGAAGCAAGATGAGGATGCAAAAAGCAAATCGAATTGAATAGGTTTTCGACAATATAGGTCTGAAAGAAGGGGTAGTCTGAGCCCGCGGGTTCTTAGCTTTTGTTTTGTAAAAGCTTAGAACCCCTGCAGGGCGAGGCTAGCGAGAGCGTGCCCCTGATTTCAGGCCTATATTATCGAAAACCATTTGGCTTCTTACATCCTCTTTTTGAGCTTAGCGAGAGCGTACCCGTTGGGACTTGCCTATCACACTAGAACCGAAGCTATTTCTTACTTTTCTCTTCAGCCTCCTTTTTTCTTTTCCTTTTTTCCGTTTTTATGGTAAAATTTCCAAAAGATTGTTGTTATTTATGGGAGGTCTTCATGGAAGAACAAAGAGCATATAGAGTGGAAGAACAGGATCAGGATAGTTTTGGAGAGGTAATCATTGCGGATGAAGTCATTTCCATCATTGCCGGCATTGCGGCAACGGAGGTGGATGGTGTGGACTCCATGGATGGCGGCTGGTCCGGTGCTTTGGTTTCCCGTATGGGAATTAAGGATCTGGCTCGCGGTGTTAAGGTGGAGATTTCCGGTGAGGAAGTGGCTGTGGATCTGCGTTTAAACATTTGCTACGGCTATGCGATTCCAGAGGTTTCCAAGGCTGTACAGGAGAGAGTAGTTTCCAGCATTAACAGTATGACCGGTTTAACGGTTAGAGAGGTCAATGTTAAGATTTCCGGAGTGGTGAATAAAGAGAATGAATAAGAGAGAAGAAAGAGACCATAAATTCAAACTCTTGTTTTCCACCTTATTTTACCCGGAGGAGGGAAAGCAGGAGCAGCTGAGCCATTATTCCTATAGCAAGGAAGAGGATGAGGATTTTTTGATTCCGGAGAAGGAAGAAGCGCATCTTTCCGAAGAGGAAGAAGCATTTTTGTCTCAGGAAGTTATGAAGATTCTGGACTTGCTTCCTCATTTGGATGAGCGAATCAATGCGGTAACAGAGGGATGGACCACCAGCCGTATGTCCAAGACAGACTTAACCGTTCTTCGTTTGGCTTTGTATGAGCTGGAGTATCAGGAAGAGACCCCGGATAAGGTAGTTTTCAACGAGGCGGTAGAGATTGCGAAGAAGTACGGGGGAGCGGATTCCGGCTCCTTTGTCAATGGTGTCCTGGCCCGTATCACCGGAAAGCAGGGTGAGGGAGAGGAGAAGGGCAAGTCTTCTAAGAGCAAATCCGGAAAGGCGGAGAAAAAGTCTTTCCATATCGTAAAATCAAAAGCTAAAGAGGAAAAAGCTCCAAAGAGAGGATAGTGGGATATCAACAGTAGCCTATGGCAAATAAAGAATATACGGTTAGTCAGGTAAATCGCTATCTGGCACGAATGATGCAGGAGGACTTCTTCCTTTCCCACATTACCGTCAGTGGGGAAATTTCCAACTTGAAAATGCATCCTTCGGGACATATTTACTTCACCTTAAAGGACCAGGCTTCGCAGCTTTCCGGCATTATGTTTGCGGGAAAGAGGGCGGGGCTTGCTTTTCCGTTGGAAAATGGAATGAAGGTGCTGTGTTCCGGCCGTATCGGTGTTTATGAGCTAGGGGGCAGCTACCAGATTTATGCGGATTCCTTCCAAAGGGCGGGACAGGGAGACCTCTATCTTCGCTTTGAGGCCTTGAAGAAGGAATTACAGGAAATGGGGCTTTTTGATGCCATGTATAAAAAGCCGATTCCCAAGTATGCCAGAAAAATCGGCATTGTTACCGCAAGCTCCGGAGCAGCGGTTCGAGACATTATCCAAATCGCAAAGCGGAGAAATCCTTTTGTGGAGCTTTTCCTCTATCCGGCCCTGGTACAGGGAGAGGGGGCGGTGGCTTCCATTTGTAAGGGAATTGCCCGTTTGGATCAGATGGGCTTGGATGTACTGATTGTAGGGCGAGGCGGCGGTTCCATAGAGGATCTTTGGGCCTTTAATGAAGAGGCGGTGGCGAAGGCTATTTTCAATGCGGACACCCCCATCATTTCCGCTGTGGGACATGAAACCGATACCACCATTGCGGACTTCGTATCGGATTTGCGGGCACCCACCCCCTCTGCCGCGGCGGAGCTTGCGGTCTTTGACTATATGCAGTTTGTGGATGATTTGGCAAGCTATACCTATACTTTTCATCAGAGGATGGAGCGGATTATTCAGAAAATGCGACAAAGGGTCAAGGAGGAGGAACTTCGTTTTTCTGTCCTTCACCCCAGAAATATTCTACAGGGAAAACAGCATAGACTACTGGATTTGGAAAGTCGTTTTCAAAGGCAGATGGAGCTATGCATTCAGGAAAATAAATCGGCGCTTCTGCCCTACCGGGTATTCCCCCAATGGATGGAGCGTAAGCTTACAAATGCAAAGGACAGGATGGGAGAGTATCAGGTCTTTCCCCACAAGATGAAGGAAAAGATTCTTCTTGCGAAAAATAAAGAGGAGCGGTATCGACATTTTCCAAGGCTTATGGAAGGGAAGCTGGAAAAGAAGAAGCATCAGTTGGCCATTCTTTCGGAGCAATTTGATGCCCTTTCCCCCCTGCGCCTGCTGTCCAAGGGATTTTCCTATGTGCAAAGGGAAGACGGCAAGCGGATGAGCAGTGTGGAGCAGGTGAAAATGGGAGAGATTTTACAGATTCATTTCACGGACGGTACTGCCAAGGCCAAGGTTTTAGAAAAGAAAAAGGAAGAGCGGCTTGGGCCGGAGAGGTCGGAGGAATAGAGGCTTGGGCCCAAAAAGTTGAATGAATAGCGGATAGGTATAGAAAAAGCTAGCGAAATAGAGCTTAAGTATAAAAGTCGAATAGCAGCTTAGTATAGATGGGAAATCGCCCGGAGAAAGGAGCTTGTATGGGTAAAGTGGAGAAGAAGCCGGAAGAGCTTATGGAGCAGAAGGAAAAGAAGGATTTAAACGAGATTTTTGAAAATCTGGATGGACTTTTGGAGAAGATGGAGGGAGAGGAGAGCTTGGAGAAAAGCTTTGCCATTTACCAGAAGGCGGTTTCCTTGCTGAAGGAAGCCAATGAAAGCATTGACCAGATTGAAAAGCAGGTGAAGCTTTTAGATAGCGAGCAAAAGGGTGGATTGGATGCTTAAGGAGAATCAGGCTTTTGAAAAAGAAGAGAGAAGCTTGCCCAAAGACTGTGCGGAATCTGAAAAGCTCGGCCTGCGGGGAATGAAATCTACTGAAAATTTAGTGAAAAATTCGCCCTCCATAGAAGTGGCATTTCAAAAGAGAAGACAGGAAGTGGAGGCTATTCTGACCGCATTTTTGCCGGAGGAAAAGGGATATGCGAAGACCGGAATAGAAGCCATGAACTACAGCCTTGTGGTAGGCGGAAAACGGATTCGTCCCATCCTGCTTCGAGAGGCCTTTTTGCTTTTCGCCGGGGAAGAGAGACGGAAGCTTTTCCTGCCCTTGGCAGAGGCTTTTATGCTGGCTATGGAAATGATTCATAGCTTTTCCCTTTGCCATGATGACCTGCCTGCCATGGATAATGACAAGTATCGTAGAGGAAAAGAAGCTACCTGGTACCGTTTTACGGAGGCTCAGGGAATACTGGCAGGAGATTCTTTAAGTCTTTATGCCTTTCAATGGGTCTTGGAAGTTTTGGAGAGGGAAGGGAAAAAGGGTAACAGCGTGGCACTTCTTTCCCCTACCATGCAAGGTCTTAAGATTTTGGCCAAGTCTGCCGGAATAGAGGGCATGATTGGGGGACAGGTGTTGGATATTGAAAAGACAGGACAGCCCTTAACGGAGGAAGAGCTTTTCTTTATTTACAAAAAGAAAACCGCAGCTCTTCTTTCCGCCTCTTTAGAAATAGGGGCTTTACTGGGAGGGGCCAATTTGGAAGAGCAGGAGAAGCTGGCTTCCTTTGGAGAGAAAATCGGCCTGGCCTTTCAGATTCGGGATGATATTTTGGATGAGATTTCCAGTTTTTCCGAATTGGGGAAGCCTATCCACTCTGATGCGGAACAGGAGAAAACCACGGCTCTTAGCCTTTATGGAATGGAGAAGGCGGAGGCCATGGTGGAGCAGTATACGGAAGAGGGCAGAAGCCTCTTAAAAAGCTTGGATCGAAATGCGGTAGATGGGGAAGCATTGGATTTTCTTCTTTCCTTTAGTCAGTATCTTTGTTCCAGAAGAAATTAGAAGCAGCTGAAGAGAATAAAAGACTGATACAGAAGAAATTCGGTTTTTCCGGAGAA
>CALHIC010000002.1 GCA_938030845.1 uncultured Oribacterium sp.
GGTAGCCTGCTCCGCCTGTTCCGAAAAATTCAGTCTCTCTTCCTCCACCACGAGCGGTCTCTTCATGACCCTTTGGTTAATGGAAAGGATATACTCTCCCAAAAGTCCGATAAAAAAGATTTGCACAGATCCCAGGAAAAGCATTCCAATCAGCATGGGGGCCATCCCTGCGGGGAAGCGGTCCCACCAAATCAGCTTCATGATTAAATACAGTAAGCCAAAAAGCATGGAAAGGCCGGCGCAGATACCGCCGAAAAATACCGCAATACGAAGTCCCACCTTGGTATAGCTGGTAAAGCTCAGCATGGCGGCATCGTAGAGGGTATAGAAGTTGTTATGGGTCACTCCCGCCCGGCGCTTGGGTTGGGTATAGGGAATGTCCTTTCTTCTGTATCCAAGCTCCGCCACAATGCCCCGCAAAAAGGGGGTGGGATCGTCCAGAGATTTCATCACGGAAATAAAGCCCCGGTCGTAAAGACCAAAGCCGGTGAACTGGCTGATTTGATCCACGGAAGACATTTTCCGAATCGTCTTATAGTACAGACTGCGAAGGGCGTACATGATTTTGGACTCGTTGCTTTCGGTCTTTACCCCGATTACAATACGGTAGCCCTCCTCCCAGGCATGAACGAACTTCGGAATCATTTCCACCGGGTCCTGGAAGTCCGCCGCCATTAAAATGGTGGCATCTCCCGTGCTTTGCAGCATGGCATAGTAGGGGGAGTTAAATTGGCCAAAATTCTTGGCATTGAAAATCGCCTTAATCCCCTTATCCAGCTTGCAAAGTTCCCGAATCTTCTCTCTGGTTTTGTCGGAGGAATCATTGTCGATAAAAAGAATTTCGTATTGATACTCCGGAAGTTGCTCCTTAAAGCAGAGCCTGAGCGCATTTGCCAAAGGGACAACATTTTCCTCTTCGTTATAACAGGGAACAACGATACTAATGGTTTTTTTCAAAAGAAACCTCTTTCTAAAATGCCCGTTCTGCTTAGGGGGCATCTTCTAAATTTCCATATATACAGCCACCTTAATGGCTCTTCTTTCCTTCATATCATAGAGGGCATCCGGAATTTTGTCCATGCCGTGATAGCGCTTTGTAAGGAAAATGCTTGGATGGAAGCCGGATTCCTGTACCTTCTCCAATACCCATTCCAAATGCTTTCTGCCCCCCTTGGAAAGAGAAAAGCGAAGGGTTTTCCCTGCCATCCCCTTTCCTAGGGAAAATTTCGGAAGCAATAGCCCGTCTATGGCCTTCTTCCGCTTTTTCTTTTCTCCCAGTAAAAGCTCCATATCCTGTCCCGCCATTTCCAACGCTTCCACATCCTCTTCGGAACCGAAGTAGGCTACGTTGCTGACAATGCCGGTGCCATATTTTACCATGTCCAAGGCCTGCGCCAGAGCATACTCGTCTCCACCGCAGATGAGAACCTTGTCCACGCCCTTTCCTCCCGTTTCCTCCCAAATGGCATTGACGATAGGAGAATGGGTGGAGTTTGCCAGAGGGTGCTTATCCTTGGGAAGGGAGGCTTTACAAGTCTTATAGTCCAGCACCACTACCGGACAGCTTTCCGAAGAAAGACTTTCCGCCATCCTCTTGCTGTCCTCCCGGCTTCCCACCCCAAAAATCTTCTTGGCTCCCATTAGCTTTGCGGCAAAGATTGCTCCTAGGCCGATAGCCCCTATCCCCAGTACACAAACCGTGTCCCCGGGCTTTACCTCCCCTTCTTCCACAGCGGTAAATCCGGTTTGCAAAACATCCACCGATAGGAGAGCGTCCTCCAAATCCATATCCTTCGGGATTTTCCCAAGGTTTTGATCTGCATAGGGAAGGTAAAAGCACTCCTGAAAGGCTCCGTCATTGGACTTTCCCAAGCTATGGGCGGAAAAGGGATGCCCTGCATGGGCTTCATTTTCCAAAACCTCAGGACTCCCCCAGTCCGGAGTAATGGCGGAAATCGCCACAATCTCTCCCTCGGAAAAGTCCTTCACCGCCGTACCCTTTTTCAGGATTCTGCCAATGCACTCGTGGCCCAGCGTCAGGTCTTTCCTTTTCGGAGAGCCCTGCCAAATGGTATGCACATCACTGGTGCAAGGGCTTACCAAGACAGGTGTAATCAATACACCATGCTCTTCCAAAAGCTTAGGCTCTTCCTTTTCGATAAAGGAGATTTTTCCTCTCCCCTCCAGTACAAAGGCTTTCTATAACTTATTACTTACTATTACTTACTATTATTTACTATTATTTACTATTTCTTTTGCTACTGCCTACAGCTCGTTGTTTCTTGCTCTTTCTTGTCGGCGTTTATCCTATAGCATCCATCTATCAGGGGGAAAATCTCCCCGAAAAAACAGTCTACAGCTCCTCTATCTTCTCTCCCCTTAAGGCCAAAACCCTGGGGCAAGGCCGTAAATCTCTTCGAATAATTCCGGCAATTTCCTCCGTATAGCCTGGCGCCACAATCAAAATCTCCTCCACAGGCTCCTTTTGAAAATGGCTCTTATCCACAATGGGAAGGTGGGAGGCAGGGCTGTATTTGCCCTGTTTGAAAGGAGCGGAGTCAATAATATAGGCCACTTCCTCCTGTAAAGCTGTGGTGGAAAGGAGGGTTAAGCCCTGGTGGCTGGCACCCCACACCGCCATTCTCTCCCCCTTCTGCCTAAGGCCTTCCAAATGCTTTTTAATATCCTCTTGAATGGCCCTTTCATTTTCCAAAATCGGCCCGATGTCTACCTTCTGTCCAAGAGAACGGAAGGCGGTACAGCTCTCCTTTTCACTCTTTTCCAGTAAAAACTCAATGGTATCCCGGTTGATGACCCTGCTTTCCACCAAGGAAAATCCCTGATCCTGTACCAAGCAAAGAAGGCTTTCCTCGCTATAGTTGGCAATATGGTCCCGAAGCAGCTCATAATAGGAGCGGTGGTCTAAGATATACTGAAAGCTGGGAACGGTCAGAAGGAAATATCCCCCCATTTTTAAATGCGCATAGGCAAAGGAGAGCATTTCCCCGGGATTGGGCTGATGCTCCAGGAAATTAAACTGTACCATGGCATCCAAGAGCCCCTCTACCGGACGGGTTTTTCCGCTTTGCAAATGCTTTCCTTCCATACCATCTAAGCTAAAGCCTGCTTCCGGAAAGCCCTGATACAGGGAAAGGCCTGCTGCCTGCCCCTTTTCCACCAGCTCCTTTTTATGCTCAATCCCCAGCACATAGGGTTCAATCTTTTGGCTTCTGTTTGCCGCTGTGCTTAAACTTGTGACAGAAGCTGTATCCGAACTTGTAACGGAGCTCACATCAGAACTTTTGTCCGAATCGCTCTCCACCCCGGACCACATGGCCAGAAATTCGCCCGCACCGGCGCCCAGCTCTAAAATCAAAGGTCGCTTTTCTTCCTTTTTTGCCAAAAAAGAGAGGAGCTTTTTGTACTCATCCTCCCTTAGAGCCTTCATGGTGCTGCTGCCACCCCCGGCCCGAATCACATCCTTGTAGTAGGGAACGGCCTCCGTATCAAACTGCACAAGACCGCAGGATCTGCATTGGCAAAGGGAAAGGTCCATTCCCTTCTCCGTAGCCAGCTCCTCCTTTGTGGGAAATTCCTGGGCGGACTTAGGCATATTATGAAAAACAGTCAATTCCTCCAGGTTTTCTCCACAGGCTAAACATCTTTTCTCTGCCATGCTTCCCCCTCTTTTTTCTGATAAAAATACTGATACAGCTCTTCTATCCCTTGTGAAAAGGAGATTTTCTCTTGGAATCCCTTATCGTATAAATAGTTTACGGAAGGCTTTAAATCTACAGGTCCCTC
>CALHIC010000003.1 GCA_938030845.1 uncultured Oribacterium sp.
CGCTTCCGGATCCACTTTGGACAGCTCTTGATGGAGGGGAATCGTCCCTTCTTTTTCCAGCCTCTCCGTAAGCTCCCTTCGGATTCTATCCTTTTCTTCCTGATTCTCCTCCTGAAAGTCTATATCATAGAGCATGGCTTGAATATAGAAGCCGGTACCTCCCACCAAAATGGGAAGCTTTTCTCTACTGTAAAGTTCAGCAATTTTTTCCCTTGCCATCTTTTGAAAAAGGCTGGCATCATAATTTTCAGAAGGATTAAGGATATCCAGAAGATGGTGGGGAACTCCCTCCTTCTCTTCCTCTTTTACCTTACCGGAACCGATATCCAGTCCTTTGTAAACCTGAACAGAGTCAGCGGAAATACATTCTCCGTCCAAAGCCTTAGCTAAGGCGATGGAGGTACCGGTTTTTCCTACCGCAGTAGGGCCTGCCAAAATCAATAAGGGTTTATGTTCTTCCCAAAGATTCATTTATACAATCCTCTTAAACATTTTTTCCAAATCCTGCTTTTTGAAGGCCACAATGGTGGGTCGTCCATGGGGGCAGGCATAGGGATTTTCCAGGGTGAAAAGCTTCTGTACCAAAGCCTCAGCCTCCTGAAAGCTAAGGAGCTGATTGCCCTTTACAGAGGCCTTGCAGGCCATGGAAGCAATTTTATTATAGACGCTTTCCGCTTCGGAAAGATTCCCTTCTTCTGCAAGAGCATCCAGAATTTCATGGAAAAGCATTTCCGCATCCAAAGAAGGAAAGTCCGTAGGGATTCCTTCTAAGGCATATTGTTTCTCTTCTTCCTTTCGGATTCTATAGCCAAGATGGGTAAAATAGTCCTTGGTCTTTTCATAGAGCTCTTCCTCTTTCGCATTAAAGACCATGGTTTTGGGAAGAATTCCCTGACTGATTCCCGGCTTTTCCAGGTAATTCTTTCGCATTTTTTCAAAGTTCACCTTCTCATGGGCAGCATGCTGATCCATAATAAAGAGTTCCTTTTGAAATTCTATCAACCAGTAAGTCTGAAAAACCTGCCCAATCAGGCGGAATTCCTTTTCTCCCTCTTCAGAGAAAAAGGAAGGAGAAAATAGACTTTCCTGTTCTGCTGATGGGAGATTTTCCGATTCGGTGGAAAGCTGCTCTTCCTTTGGGACAGTATTCTCTTCCTTTGGGACAGTATTCTCTTCCTTTTCAGAAGCCTTTTCTTCTTCTAAACGAATCCCCTTTGTTAAATCAAACTCTTCATAAATAAGCTTCTCTTCCCTTGTTGCTGCTTTCTGCTGATTCAGCACCGGAACTTCAATTCTAAACGGAGCCTTCTCTGAAGCCTTTTCTGAAGCTTTTTCTGAAGCCGCTTCTATAGGATACCCTTGATTTACAGCTTCAGCTTTTTTCTTCTCTTGCTCTTTTATTGCAGAAATCTGTTCGGCACTTTGCTTATCGTTTTGATCACTTCTAACTGCTTCTTCGGAAATATCATTCTTATCCGCTTTTTTCTCCCAAAGCTGACTGGAAGAGGAAAGAAATGCCGTACTCTTCTCCTCCTTCTCCTTTTGGAAAAGGGAAAGGGGACTATGGTCAATCAAGTCTGCTTTGGATAAAGTCTTGCTTACACAGTCAAAGAGTGCCTGATAAATTTTTTCTCGATTCTGAAAACGCACCTCCAGCTTTTGGGGATGCACATTCACATCCACAAGATTGGGGCTTAGATGTAAAAAGACGATGGCAAAGGGAAACTTATGCTGCATCAAAAAGGGTTTATAGGCGTCCTCTAAGGCTCTACTTAGTAAAGAATCCCGCACAAAACGACCATTCACGAAGAAAATTTCATATTGCCTGTTGGAACGGGTAAGGCTTGGCTTTCCCAAAAGCCCCTCAATATGCAGGGTAGCCAATCCTGTTAGGCTGGAAGGATAATAGGATTCCTTTATTTCCAGGCTATCCTTGGCAAAGCTCTTTCCGTAAATACCGAATACCACATCGGAAAGCTTCCCTCCTCCCAGGGTTTGGAATCGACTTTTTCCATCCTTTACAAAATGAAAAGAAATGCCCGGATTGGCTAGAGCCAGCTTTTCCACCATTTCCTCAACCCTACTGGCTTCCGTGCTTTCACTTAATAAAAACTTTTTTCTGGCAGGCACATTGTAGAAAAGATCCCGCACCAAAATGCTGGTACCGTCCATTCCCCCTACTTCTTCTATCGGAGAGAAGCTACCTCCCTCCACAAGAATTCTGTGGGCAAGAAAATCCTCCTGCCTTTTGCTGATACATTCCACCTTAGCCACGGAAGCAATAGAAGCCAAGGCCTCTCCACGGAAGCCGAAGCTTAAAATCTCTTCCAAGTCTTTGGGATTTTGGATTTTACTGGTAGCATGGGGCATAAAGGCCCTCTCCAAATCCTCGGAAAAGATTCCCTCTCCGTTATCGCTTACCCGAAGAAAGCTGATGCCGCCCCCCTTAATCTCTATGGAAATAGCCGTAGCTTTAGCATCCAAGGCATTTTCCACCAGCTCTTTTACGATACTGCTGGGACGCTCTACCACCTCTCCTGCGGCAATTTGATTGATGCACTCCTGGCTTAATAGGTGAATTTTCAACGAAGTTTCTCCTTTAAACTAAACAACAGATTTATGGCTTCCAAAGGACTCATACTTTCAAAGGAATCATTGCGAATACAGTCTAAAACCTCTTTCTCTTCCTTACTTAACTCTGAAGCGGAACTTTTTCTTCTTGTTTCTCCGGCCTTTAAGGCATTTTCCGGAAAATCCTCTTCGAAGTTTTCTTCCAAGGCCTCTTCGAAGTCCAAATGCTGAAGGCTAAGATCCTTTTCATTCAAAAAAGCGGAGATTTCTCTGGCTCTATCCAGTACAGGGGCGGGAACGCCCGCAAGCTTGGCCACATCAATACCATAGCTTTCGTCTGCCCCTCCCGGCATAATCTTACGAAGGAACTGTATTTCCCCCTGCTCCTTGGATACCGCTATACAGTAGTTTTTCACATTTTCCAGTTTTCCCTCCAAAACGCTTAATTCGTGGTAGTGGGTGGCAAAGAGGGTTTTGGCTTTGATTTCCTTGGCAAGATATTCTACCACCGCCCAGGCTATGGAAAGGCCGTCAAAGGTGGAGGTACCTCTTCCGATTTCATCCAAAATCAAAAGAGAATCTTCCGTAGCATTTCGTAAAATATTGGAAACCTCACTCATTTCCACCATAAAGGTAGATTGACCGGAGGCCAAATCATCGGAAGCCCCCACCCTGGTAAAGATTCTGTCGCAGATAGGAATGTCCGCCTGCTTTGCCGGCACAAAGGAGCCGATGGAAGCCATCAGCACGATTAAGGCAACTTGTCGCATATAAGTGGATTTTCCTGCCATATTGGGGCCGGTAATAATGGCAATCTTCTCCTCTTTACCAAGCCTTGCATCATTGGGAACAAAGCTTTGATCCTGTAAAAGTTTTTCCACCACCGGATGACGACCGTCCACAATCGTTAAATTACTTTCCTCATTGATTTTCGGACGAACATACTGCTCCTGCATAGCCACCTTGGCCAAAGAAAGGCAGGCATCCAAGAAGGCAATTTCCTTTGCGGTTTTTTGCATTCTTCCAAGTTCCCGGGAAAGCTCTTCCCGTAAACTTACAAAGAGACTGTATTCTAGCTGTTGCAAATTTTCCGCCGCCCCCAAGATTTTATTCTGCAAATCCTGTAATTCTAGGGTAGTGTATCGTTCTGCCTGTGCCAGAGTCTGTCTTCTGATAAAGTAGTCGGGAATTTCTCCCTGATAGGACTTGGAGATTTCAAAACAGTAGCCAAAAATACGGTTATATTTGATTTTCAGATTTTTAATCCCGCTTTTTTCTCTTTCCCGTTCTTCCAGCTG
>CALHIC010000004.1 GCA_938030845.1 uncultured Oribacterium sp.
GGGGTATTTCTCTCCATTGTAATAATAGGCTTTTTGAAAAAGACGTCCGATAAAGGGAAACAGAAGCGGGGAACGCTCTTTCCAATACTTTGCATCTCCCTGCCATAAGCACTCTCTGTTTCGTTTTTTGTCAAACACGGACTGTAATTCCGCTTCTCGGTTAATCTCCACCTGCAACAGGGCGGACTCAATCTTTATCATGTCTTTTTCCCTCCTTTAAACGGAACAGCTCCCTCTGTTCCTGCATCGACTTTTCCCGATGCCTCTGTAATTACTTCTACCGTTACTTCTGTCAATGTTTCTGCCTACAATCTTGCCTTGCAAAATCTTTTTGCAATCCTGCATGCCCAATCAATCAGGATGCAGGAGAGCTTGCAAGATGCATACTCTATTTATGCTTTATTTAAGCCTTCTTCCGGTTTCTGGTATGCCGGTCAATAATAGCCTGTTGCTCCTTGGTCAAATGAAATTCTTGTCCCATGTGATCCAGCTCTTCATGGCCAACATGATCACATTTTCCGGATTTCGCATAACTGCAATATGCGCAGGAACCATTTTCCCGGTGCTCCTTTCGCAAAGCCCGAATGATGGCAACTACAATTAACGCCACAATGGCCAGTACGATAACGTTTCCCATTTTGCTTCCTTTCTTTAATAAATGATAAACCGCCATACTAACACGGATTAACAACTGAAACTGATGCCCAAAGATAAAATGTCTGCTACAAAAACTGCTTTATCTCCCCGGCTATTTAATACCACAACATTTTTACAAACCCGGCAGTTTACTATATAAAGCTCTACTGAATAAGACCGTTCGCATAACGAACTTATTTACTATATTATAGCAAAACCGTCATTTTCCAAAGGTTTATTCTAAAAATTAATATTCTTTAGGATTTCTTCAAAAAAACTTGGCTTTTAGAATATCTTTTTTCGGCTATCTTTTTTCCCTATCTATCGAAAATGACAGTAAAAACCGGCTCAATGCGCAACAAAATATCTCCGGCTTTGCCTTTGTCATTTTCTAAGAATTAGAAATGAAAAAGAGCCCTGCGAGGCAGGAGCTCCTTTTCAAGCTCTTTCCGTTTTCCGGAACACATTCATAAAAGTCTTTATGCCATAGCCTTCTCGACTGCCAGCTCTTCGGAATCGGAAAGAGTTGCCGCTTCCTTGTAAGGTCTGAACAAGCCCCAAAGTCCTGCAAGAATCAGGATAAAGGCAACGATGGTGAATGGGTTAAAGGCAACCTCACCGGTTACCAAACCGCCTACCTGATAAATAACCAGAGATACACAGTAAGCCAGGAAGCACTCCCAAGCAATAGCGAAGATGGTCCATCTACCGTTGTTCATCTCTCTCTTGATGGCACCGATAGCTGCAAAGCAAGGTGCGCAGAGAAGGTTGAAAGCAAGGAAGCTGTAGCCTGCTACGCCGCTGGCAAAGTATTCCTTAACCTGTGGCCAGATTGCCGTACTGTCATCTTTTAAATCTACGCTTCCCGCATAGTGGAAGAGGGTACCGAAGGTTCCTACTACGTTCTCCTTCGCGATAAGTCCGGTAAGAGCTGCCACAACAGCCTTCCACTTTCCCCATCCGAGAGGAGCAAAAAGCCAAGCCAAGGCATTACCAAAAGCTGCCAGGATAGAAGTATCCATATCTTCCTCAGGAAGATACTGTAAGCTAAAGTTAAAACGGGATAAGAACCATACCAGAATGGTTGCCAGAAGGATAACGGTTCCCGCCTTCTTAACGAAGGACATTCCTCTTTCTCCTACACTCTTTAAAATATCAATCGGTCTTGGCATGTGGTATGCAGGAAGCTCCATAACGAATGGTGCCGGCTTTCCGGCAAACATCTTGGTCTTCTTTAATACGATTCCGGAGAATACGATAGCACAGATTCCTAAGAAATATGCACTCCAGCCTACCCAAGCAGAGTTGTCAAACATTGCACCTGCTAAAAGAGCAATAATGGGAAGCTTTGCGGAACAAGGAATGAAGGTAGTGGTCATAATGGTCATACGACGATCTCTATCATTCTCTACGGTACGGGATCCCATAACACCGGGAACACCGCAACCGGTACCGATCAACATGGGGATGAAGGACTTTCCGGAAAGACCGAACTTACGGAAAATTCTATCCATGATGAAGGCAACTCTGGCCATGTATCCGCATCCCTCCAGGAAAGCAAGGAAGAGGAAGAAGGTCAGCATCTGGGGTAAGAATCCGATTACCGCACCCATACCGGCAATGATTCCATCGATTACAAGTCCCTGAATGGCCTCACTTACATTCATAGCTTCCAGTGCAGAGGTAGCAATGCCCGGAATAGATGGAACGTCCACCAGACCGAAGAAAGACCATGGATCGGAGCCGAACAAAACGTCATTTACCCAGTCGGTCATTGCAGTTCCAATGGTAGAAATAGAAATGTAGTACACCAGGAACATCGCTGCGGCGAAGATGGGGATTGCCAGAAAACGGTTGGTTACGATGGCGTCAATCTTATCGGAAACAGTAAGTCCCTTCTGGGCTCTCTTTACATAAGCCGCATCGATAATGCTCTGAATATAGTTGTATCGCTCATTGGTGATGATACTCTCGGAATCATCGTCCTCCGCCTTCTCTACAGCGGCAATGATGCTCTCCACATCCAAGTTCTTCGCCTTCTCCGGCATTTCATTACGAATCTTATCATCTCTTTCGAAAAGCTTGATGGCGAAGAAACGCTTCTGGCTCTCCGGTACATTGCCCTCCAAAAGATTCTCAATGGAGTTGATTGCTCCTTCCACCTGTTCAGAGAACCTGTGCTGTACGATAGCACCGTTCTTCGCATTAGCTTCTGCAACGGCTAAGGCAGAGGCCTCCGCCACACCCTTGTTTCTTAAAGCGGAAATGCTGACTACCTTACAGCCCATAGCCTTTCCAAGCTCTTCCAGATTCAGCACATCTCCATTCTTCTCTACTACGTCCATCATGTTGATGGCCATAACAACGGGGATGCCCAATTCCTTCAACTGAGTAGAAAGGTAAAGGTTTCTCTCTAAGTTGGTTCCGTCCACGATGTTTAAGATAGCATCCGGGCGGTTATTGATCAAATAATTTCTCGCTACCACTTCCTCCAGGGTATAAGGAGAAAGAGAATAAATTCCGGGAAGGTCTGCGATGACCACATCCTTGTGTCCCTTAAGCTTTCCTTCTTTCTTTTCCACAGTTACACCGGGCCAGTTTCCTACATACTGGTTGGAACCGGTGAGCTGGTTAAACAATGTGGTTTTGCCGGCATTCGGGTTTCCGGCAAGCGCGATGGTAATGGCCATGTCTCTCCTCCTAGTTCTTTAATTCTACTTCAATCATCTCGGCATCTGCTTTACGAACGGATAATTCATATCCCCGTACTGTAAGCTCCAAAGGATCTCCCAATGGCGCCACCTTACGAACAAAAAGCTCCGCTCCCTTGGTTAGGCCCATGTCCATAATTCTTCTCTTTACAGCGCCCTCGCCTGATAGTTTCTTTACGACAGCACTCTGTCCCGGTTTTAAATCTTTCAGTGTCATCTTGTCCTCCACCTTCTTCTAACGAATGTATCTCTCTAAAATCTTTCCTTTATACTGTTCTTCTTAGGAACAGCCCCGGCACAATGCCGGCAAGAAAAATCCTTAGATTCCCTTTGGCTTCTTAAATCCCTTTTATACCATGATTTTGTTGGCCATTTCCTTACTGATAGCCACTCTGGCATCCTTTACCTTTACAATGACATTTCCCATGGAGGTGGAGATGACAGTTACTTCTCCTCCAACCACAAAGCCCAGGTCACTTAGGTGTTGCTTCACTTCACTGCTTCCACTAATCTTTTTGATA
>CALHIC010000005.1 GCA_938030845.1 uncultured Oribacterium sp.
AAAAGAAAAAAAGCTTTATGAAGCAGAGCTTTTGGCCCCGGCAGCCTCCTTGGAAGTATGCAAGGTGGCTGTTTTTGCCGGAGCGGATGCCATTTATATGGGAGGACAAAAATATTCCGCAAGAGCCTTTGCCAAGTCTTCCTTATCGGAAGAGGATGAGCTTTTGGAGGCCATTCATTTTTGTCATCTATACAAGAAAAAGATTTATATGACCTTGAATACCCTGTTTAAAGAGGGAGAAAGAAAAGAGCTTTTCAGCTATATGGATCCCTATTATGAAGCAGGCTTGGACGGGGTAATTATTCAGGATCTGGGTATTGGGAAAATGTTGGCTGAGGCCTATCCGGATCTTCCTCTTCATGCCAGCACTCAGATGACGGTACATACCAAAGAAGCCGTGAGCTTAATGGAAAAGCTGGGCATGGAAAGGGTTGTGCTCTCCAGAGAATGTTCCTTGGAGGATATTTCCGATATTGCCAAAGCTTCCCCCTTGGAGTTAGAGGTCTTTATTCACGGTTCCATGTGCTATAGCTACTCCGGAGCCTGTTTTATGTCTTCTCTTCTGGGAGGTCGATCCGGAAACCGGGGAAGATGTGCCGGAACCTGTAGACTTTGCTATAGCAGTAAGGGGAAAAAGGGAAATTATCTGAGTATGAAGGATATGTTTACCCTGGATCTTTTGAAGGAGCTTCTGGAGGCAGGCGCCTATTCATTAAAGATTGAGGGAAGAATGAAGTCCGCTCTTTATACCGGAACGGTGGTTTCCATTTACAGAAAATATCTGGACTTGGCTCTTCAGGGAAGGTCCTATCAGGTTTCCGAGGAGGATAAAGCCCTCTTAAAAGAGGTTTATGACAGAGGAGGCTACAGCTCTTATTTAGAACAACATAACGGGGAGGATATGATTGCCTTCGGGGAAAAGCCCTTCCGAAAGGAAAAGGAAGAAGTGCTTTCCAAGCTGAAGCAGGAAATGGAAGAGAGGGAAAGAAAGATTCCTTTGAAGGGAAGCTTGCATTTGTCCTATGACGAAGTTCCCTATTTTAGCTTAGAGGGAGAAAATGGACTTTCCGTTTCCGTAGAAGGAAGCCAGCCTGTGGAAAAGGCCAAGGAAAAGGTGCTTTCCCGGGAACAGATTACAAAACAAATGAAGAAGATGGGGAATACGGAATTTTCCCTGGAAGAATTTTCCATTCTTGGGGAGGAAGATATTTTCTATCCCCTTTCTTTCCTGAATCAGTTACGGAGAGACGGTGTAGAGAAAATGAGGGAGGCCATTCTTGGGCAGTATAGACGGAATCAAAGACTTGGGGGAAATTAGGGTTTCCATAGAAAGAGGAGAACAGCTTAAGGCTGTGCTTCAGTTCCCCTTTATTAAAGGAATATATCTGGATGAAGGCGCATTTTCCGAGGAAGAACTCCTGAAATATCGTGGAGAGATTCAGAACAGCGGAAAATGGGCAGGACTTCGTTTTCGAAGAATTCAAAGAAGAGAAGACAGAGGAAAAAGCCCGAAGGATTGGATGGAAGAGGCGGTAAAGGGAGAAGGCTTCAGTCGTTTTCTCCTTCGCACCATAGACCAGGTGGCTATGCTACAGGATTTTCCGGATAGGCAGTTTTCCACCTGCTTTGACTACACCCTCTATAGCTATAATCAGGCTGCCATGGAGGTATGGGAATCCTTGGGAGCAAAAGAAATGTGCTTTCCCATTGAATTTCGTTTTCAGGAGGATATGGCCTTTTCGGAATGGGCAAGAAGCAGGGGAATCTCCACGGAGCTTCTTTGCTACGGACACCTTCCTATGATGGTCAGTGCCAACTGTATAGAAAAAACCAGAAATGGCTGTACCAGAGGGAACAATGTGGTGTCTTTACAGGATAGGCAGAATAAAAGTATGCCGGTTCGTCTCTATTGCAAATATTGTTATAATCAAATCTATAACAGTGATGTTTTATCCTTATTGGGGCTGGAAAAGGAAGTGGAAAGGCTTGGCGCTTCTTCTTTTCGTTTTGATTTTACGGTGGAATCGGAGAAAGAAATTGTAGAGCTTTTTCAGGGAAGGCCTTTAAAGCAGTTTACCAGAGGACATTTTCATAAAGGAATAGAGTAGGGGAGAAAAGATGGGTAGTCTTTTTAGTACATTTACGAAGATTGTATGTATGGTGTTGATGCTGCTGTATTGTTACAGTCTGTTTCGAAACCTTTCCCTGGATTATGGGGATGGAAAACGAAGACTGGCAAAGTTTCTTTACCAGATTTTATTGTTCTTACATTTTCTTTGTCATGGTGTTTTGTTCTTCCATACGAAGGACTTCTTTTATCTGATGATGTATGGGGCGGAGCTGTGTTTTCTTCTGCTCTATCCCTTCCTTTGGAAGAAAATCTATCCTACCTTCAGTGAGACGCTCTTATATAATCAGTGTCTTCTCTTGAGCTTGGGATGGATTATGCTGGAAAGATTAAACACGGATAAGGCTATGAAGCAGTTTGCCATTTCCGTGGCGGCCAGTCTCCTGGCTTTGCTTATTCCCTATTTCATCGATAAAATCTGGGATTTTCAAAAGGGAAGAATTGCCTTTGCGGTACTGGGGATTTTCCTGCTTTCCTTGGTCCTTATTGTAGGGCGGGTAAGCTTTGGTGCCAAGATGAGTTTGAATTTCTTCGGCTTTTCTTTCCAGGCTTCCGAATTTGTCAAAATCAGCTTTGTTTTCTCCGTGGCGGGATTTTTATCGGAGGAGCAAAATCAAAGAGGAATTTACAAGGCGGCAATAGTGGCTATGCTCCACGGTATTGTGTTGGTGCTGTGTAAGGATTTGGGTTCCGCCCTGATTCTTTTTATGGCCTTTTTGTTTATGCTTTATGTGTCCAGCAGCCAATTTTTGTATCTGGCACTGGGCTTTGGGCTTTCCGCCCTGGCGGGCTTTGTATCCTATCATTTATTCTCTCATGTACGTACCAGAGTTTTTGCTTTTATGGACCCATGGAAGGATATTGCAGGAAAGGGATATCAGATTACCCAGTCTCTTTTTGCCATCGGCACGGGAGGCTTTCTCGGTTTAGGACTTTTTCAGGGCTTGCCCAACAAGATTCCCATCGTGGAAAATGATTTTATTTTCTCTGCCTTATCCGAAGAAATGGGAGGAATTGTGGCGATTTGCCTGATTCTCGTCTGTCTTTCCTGTTTTATGCAAATGATGATGATGGGAATGGATATGGAAAGCCTCTTTTATAAACTCATCTGTATCGGTTTAAGTGTAATTTATGTGATGCAGGTCTTTTTAACTATCGGTGGAGCCATTAAATTTATCCCCTCCACGGGAGTGACTTTGCCCTTTGTCAGCTATGGCGGTTCCAGTATGATTTCCAGTTGTATTCTTTTTGCCATCTTCCAATCTCTCTTTGTTATCCAAGGAAAGGAAGATGCCATGGATGAAGAGGAAGAAGAACAGCAGCAGGCACCGAAGGGAAAGAGGAGAAGAGCCATTTATGAATAAGCTGAGAAATTCCGGAAGAAGGGTAAATTATGAAAAAGTATAATAATTCCAGAAGAAAGCCAAGCAACAGGGAGATGAAGGGAATTACCTATTTCTTTGTCCTGCTTTTCTTTTCTATGATTGTATATTTTTGTTATTTTATACTGGTCTTGGCTCCGAATCAGATTTCCAGCCCCTACAATGCCAGAATTGATTATCTTTCTTCCAAGGTAATCAGAGGCAGTATCTTGTCTTCGGATGGAAAGGTATTGGCGAAAACGGAAACCGGAGAGGGAGGAGAGAAAAGAGTATATCCGGAGGGGATTGCCTTTTCCCATCCTATCGGCTACAGCAGTAAGGGGAAAACCGGGGTGGAGTCCATGGC
>CALHIC010000006.1 GCA_938030845.1 uncultured Oribacterium sp.
AAAAAGGACAAAATAGATAAATAATTATCAAATCATTAATAAAAAATTATACATATTTACAAATCTGTTATTTGGAGATATAGTCCTTAGTGTTAGAAAAAACTAATTTATCCCCTGAAAGGAGTTGCACATGTCTACAACAACAGTACAGAAGCATACGAAATCCGGTTTTACTACATTGGGCATAGCAATCACGGCGGTTTTGATTGCGCTTTCTACACTTCTTACGATGTTTACCAAGATTCCTGTGCCGGGAATACGTGGATATTTCAATGTAGGAGATGCGGTGATTATGTTGGCGGCTCTTCTACTGGGAAGAAAAGAAGGAACACTGGTGGGGGCTATCGGTCCAGCCTTAGCGGATTTGCTTTTGGGCTATGCGGTATTTGTGCCGATTACCTTTTTGGTAAAGGGAATTGAAGGCTTTTTGGTAGCTACCGTCTACGGCAAAAAGAAAAGCTTTTCCTCTGCTCTTTTGGCGACGGTTATCGGTGGAGTGATTATCGTTGCAGGATACTTTGTAGCGGAGAGCTTCGTCTTTGATTTTGGCGTTGCCTCTGCAGGAATTCTGACCAATACCATTCAGGCGGTAATGAGTGTGTTGATTTCCATGCTTCTCTATACCGCTCTTCGGAAGATTCCTTTTATTGCGAACCTTTCCAAGCAGGTGCAAGAGTAAAGTCAATCTAAGTATATAGAAGATTCAAAAGTAAAGTGCATCCATGCACAAACCAGATCATAGAAATCCATGCACAAACCAGATCATAGAAATTTCTTGAAATTTTCAAGTTTCTTAGTATAATAAGCAAGGAAACTATTTTTTACTGTTTTCTGCCGAGATTTAAGAAATCTACTTGAATTCTTTGGCAAAGAAGCTTTGCACGTAAGTGCCCCGACCTTAGGAAAAGAGCTCAGGGCGACCGGAAAAAAGGAGGAACTGCATATGGTTTTAGTACCCATTATCCTTATCGTACTTGTTCTTGTTTGGTTTATCGGACAGAGTAATATGCTGAATCGTTACTTGGTTATTATCGAAGAATCCAAGAAGACCGTGGATATTACCTTGGTGAAGCGCTACGATACCATTTCGGAAATGTTAAAGGTGGCTAAGGCCTATGCCAAGCATGAGGAGAAGGTATTTACCGAGCTGGTAGCTTTGCGTCAGGGTGGAAGCATTCAGGATACTAACCGTGCGATTGCCAACCAAAATGATGTATTGGCACAGATTCGTATGGTAGGAGAGAATTATCCGGAGCTCCTGTCTTCCAAGCAATTTTTAAACCTGCAGTCCGAGATTGCCAGTGAAAATGAAGATTTGGCAGCAGCAAAGCGGATTGTCAACAGTAATGTACGTGTATTCAATCAGGCTGTTGTTTGTTTTCCCACAAGTCTGGCGGCAGGAATCAAGGGACTTCGCAAGGTGGATTTCCTGCAAGAGGATTTAGAGGGTAAGAGAGATTTGAAGGATTTGGATTACAATATGGATTAAGGAAAGAAAAGCATTTGCTTAGAACGGGCAAATAGCTTAAAGCCCTGATAAGTATGTATGGCAGGCGGAAAAGTCGAGATATAGGGATTTTTCTGCCTGCTTTTCTAATCGTAAGGAAGCTGTACCGGGAAGTTTGGAAGTGACTAAACAATACATGAAGAATAATGAAAGCTGGGGAGGAGAACTATGGAGGATAGCCAAGAGTTTCAAATGAAATATCAGATCATGCGG
>CALHIC010000007.1 GCA_938030845.1 uncultured Oribacterium sp.
AGAAGGCGTTTCCGTTCTTCATGTAGAGGGCTTGGGAGGAAACAGATCTTACTGTATTCTTTTCCAGAAACAAGGGAAAAAACAGGTTCTTGTTTTTGACGGAAAGGACAGTTTATTAAAAGAAATGAAGTTGCAGGCAAGAGGAAAATTTCAGGAGGAAGTATGAGGGATTTTGTAAGAGTGGCTACAGCCTGTCCTAAGGGAAGGGTGGCGGATCCGGAGTATAATCTGGAGCAAATGCTGAATTTGGCAAGAAAAGCAGAGGAGGAAAAGGTTTCTTTGCTGGTGTACCCGGAGCTTTGTCTGACCTCCTACACCGCCATGGATATGATTTATCAGCGCAGTCTTTTGGAGGCCGGAGAAAAGGCATTAATTTCCTTTTGCGAACAAACGAAGGAGATGGATGTTCTTTTTGTAATTGGCTATGGCTTGTTACTGGAAGGAAAATTATTCAATACCGGAGTGGTGACTTACCATGGCGATATCTTAGGGATTGTACCGAAGCAGTTTATTCCCAACCATGCGGAGTTTTATGAGAGAAGATATTTTCAGGAAGGAAAGGAAGAGGTTCGCTTTATCCCTAACATTTTAAAGGGAGAGGGCTATAGAAAGGAAATCCCCTTTGGGGCTTCCCTTCATTTTGTTCGGGAAGAGGACCAAAGATTCCGTCTTGCAGTGGAAATCTGTGAAGATCTTTGGGTTCCGGTTCCTCCCTCCAGTAAGCATGCACTGGCAGGAGCTACCCTTCTCGCCAACTGTTCCGCTTCTGATGAATTGGTAGGAAAGCGGGGAAGCAGAAGACGGCTTTTAGAGCATTACAGCGGGAATCTTCATGCCTCTTATCTTTATTCCAGTGCAGGTCCCTCCGAGTCTACCCAGGATATGGTATTCTCTGCCCACTGTCTGATTTCCGAAAATGGAAGAATCTTAAAGGAAAATCAGCCCTTTGAGGAGGGGATTTTCTGGGCGGATGTGAATCTTGCTCTTTTGGAAGGAGAAAGGATGCGACAAAGCACCTACTTCGTAAAAGAGGAGCCTTCCTATACACAGTATTTTTCCATGAAGGAGAAGCAGTATACCCTTCACC
>CALHIC010000008.1 GCA_938030845.1 uncultured Oribacterium sp.
TCCTGATTATGGCTTTAGTGGTATTTATCTTCGTTAAGCAGATGAACAAGTTAAAGAAGGCTGAGCCGGAAGCAGCACCTACAGAGAAAGAGTGTGAGTACTGCAAGACTATGATTCCTATTGCGGCAACTCGTTGTCCTCATTGCACATCCAAGTTGGCAGGATACGCAGAGTCCGTTTAAGAATACTGAAAGAAGAGGGGAACCTCTTCTTTTTTTGTAGGAAAGATAGAAACTGTATGCAGAATAAAAAAAATAGAGTAGAATAGTGCGGAAAGAATTCCGGAGGGAAGCTATAAAACAGAAGGAAAAGGTGTTTTCGGATTTATGTTATACAATAGTGCGAAAAGAATTCCGGATTCAGGGATATAGAGTAAGGATTTAGGGAAATAAAGAAAGGACGGCAAAGGATGTATGAGATTCAAGAGAGAGTTCGTTATTCCGAGGTAACGGAGAAGGGGGAAATGAGCCTGTTTTCCGTGGTGAATCTTTTGCAGGATTGCTCCACCTTTCATTCTCATGATGTGGGAATGTCCATTGAAGTTTTACAGGAAAAGCATAGAGCATGGCTTTTGAGCGCTTGGAATATTGAGCTCTATGCACTGCCTAAGCTTTATGAGAAACTTTCCATTGGCACCTCACCCCACAATTTCCGGGGGATTTTTGCCTATAGGAATTTCTGGATTCAAAATGAAGCAAGAGAGTTCTATGTGAAAGCAGACAGCGAGTGGTTCAGCTTTGACTTGGAGAAGGGACGTCCCGGAAAGATTACGGAGGAATTGATTGCGCCCTTTAAGGAACGGGAGGATGTGTTACATTTGCCTCCCCTGCAAAGAAAAATTGCTTTTCCGGAAAGCTATCAGGAGGGAGAGTCCATTCCCGTTGTGCAGGATTTTCTGGATACCAACCACCACATGAACAACGCCAAGTACATTGCTTTGGCGGAGGAAGTTATTTTCCAATGTACAGGAAAGCCGGCGATTCTCTTTACACAAGAAGAGGAAAATCTTGAATCTGCGGAAAAAGTGGAAAAGCAAGAGAAAAGCGAAATCAAGAAGGAATTTTATTCCATTCGGGCGGAATATGTGAAGGCCTATACTTTAGGAGACAGCATTTTTCCAAGAATTGCAATAGAAGAGGATAGAACGGTTGTAGCCTTTTATAATCAGAATAAGGAGTTATGTTGCCATGTTGAAATTAGGAAAAATCCAGACGCTTAAGATTCTTAGGGAAAAGGATTTTGGTGTTTTTGTGGGAGAGGAAGGAGGAGACAGCGTGCTTCTTCCCATCCGTCAGGTTCCCAAAGGGAAGAGGATAGGGGATGAGGTCTCCGTATTTTTGTATAAGGATTCCAAGGACAGGTTAATTGCCACCACCAAAAAACCTTATCTGGAGGTAGGAGAAATCGGAAGGCTACGGGTTAGTGATGTCAATACCATCGGCGCCTTTGTGGATATCGGGCTGGAGAAGGATATTTTGGTGCCCCACAGAGAGATGCGTTATGCCTTAAAAAAGGATATGGAGGTGGAGATTTACCTCTATGTGGACAAGACCGAGCGTTTGGCCGGTACTATGTATACCAAGAAAAAAGAGGATGCCAAGCATTTGACCCAGGAGGAAATGAATGCTTCCCGATATGAGAAGCTGGGAGAGCAGATTGAACGGCTGATTGAGGAGAAGTTTGAGGGACATATCCCTTATACGGATAAGACCGTGGATCCGGAGCAGGTGAAAAAGGACTTCGGCGTGTCAAAAGCCGCCTTTAAAAAGGCTATTGGCAAGCTTTTAAAGGAAAAAAAGATTAAAATCACCAGAACGGCAATTTTTAAAATTTATCAGGATTAGCAACAAAGAGAGGGGATTCTGCTAAAAATCCCCTCTCTTTTTGGGCAGATTGACATTTATTTAATAAAGGAACTCTATCTTGTACAAAATTGAGAGCATTTTTTCGGAAACTTAGTCTATAGCCAGAAAGAGGGAAAGTAGATAGAATACTATTAGCATAAGTATGCGAAAATCCTGGAATTCATATACCGGTTTTCTGCTGAAAAAGAAAGCATAAATCATATTTATAGAAGGAGAAACAGCATGGCAAGTGTGCAGCTCAAAAATGTGGTAAAGAAATACCCCAACGGTTTTGTGGCAGTTAAAGATTTTAATTTAGAGATTGAAGATAAGGAATTCATCATTTTCGTAGGACCTTCAGGATGCGGTAAGTCCACTACCCTTCGTATGGTGGCAGGACTGGAAGACATCAGCTCCGGAGACCTTTTCATCGACGGAAAGAGAATGAATGATGTAGAACCGAAGGATAGAGACATTGCCATGGTTTTCCAGAACTATGCATTATATCCTCATATGACTGTATACGATAACATGGCTTTCGGACTGAAGCTTAGAAAAGTACCGAAGGATGAAATCGACAAGAAGGTGCATGAAGCTGCAAGAATTTTGGATCTTGAGCACTTGCTGGACAGAAAGCCTAAGGCTCTTTCCGGAGGACAGAGACAGCGTGTGGCTATGGGACGTGCAATCGTTCGTCGTCCGAAGGTATTCCTGATGGATGAACCTCTTTCCAACCTGGATGCAAAGTTAAGGGCACAGATGCGTGTAGAGATTGCAAAGCTCCACAAGTCCTTAGAGACTACCATCATCTATGTAACCCATGACCAGACCGAGGCTATGACACTGGGAACCAGAATCGTAGTTTTGAAGGACGGTTATATCCAGCAGGTAGACACTCCGGAGAACCTTTATGATACTCCCTGCAACAAGTTCGTAGCAGGATTTATCGGATCTCCTCAGATGAACATGATTGATGCGGAGTGCACAGAAGAAGGTGGCGCTGTAAAGTTAAGCTTTGCAGGAAATACCATCACCTTAAATGAAAAGAAGGCAGCTGCTTTAAAGGACAAGGGATATATCGGAAAGACCGTTACTTTAGGAATTCGTCCTGAAGATTTACATGACGAGGAAGAGTATCTTTCTCAGCATGGACAGTCCGTGATTTCCGCAGAAATCCGTGTTTATGAGATGCTTGGAGCGGAGACCTTACTCTACTTCGATATCGGAGATGCTTCCTGGACCGCAAGAGTGAATCCCAAGACCAAGGCAAGAACAGGAGATACCGTTCGCTTTGCTTTAGATGAGAACAAGATTCATATCTTCGATAAGGAAACAGAGCAGACCATTACAAACTAAGAGAATTCCGGCTTTGTAGAAAAGCAATAAAAGATTTCTAAAAAACTGGTAAAAAAGACAGGAAAAGAACTTTTCTTCTCCTGTCTTTTTTTAAAATGCTTGAAAATTATAAATAAACTGATTATAGTAATGGGGAAAAACGATAAGGTCGGGAGAAGAGATAAGGTTGAGACGTGATTGGAAAGGCTGCATTCTTCCCCCCGGTGTAGTTCATGAAAGAATGGAGTAGAGATGATTTCAAATCAAGTTTTGCAAAGTACAATTGATTCCTTAAAGGGAATCGCCAGGCTGGATATTGCCATTGCAGACATTGACGGAAAAGTATTAGCCACAACTTTTCAAGAGGATAGGGATGTATCCGAGATGGTCGTCTCTTTTGCGGCCTCTCAGGCGGATTCTCAGGCAGCAGGAGGCTTCCAGTTTTTTAAGATTTTCGATGAGCATCAGCTGGAATATGTTCTGATTGCCCATGGAGATACGGATGATGTATATATGGTAGGAAAGCTTGCCGTATTACAGATTCAGACTCTTTTAGTGGCATACCGTGAGAAGTTCGATAAGGACAATTTTATTAAGAACCTTCTTTTAGACAACTTGCTTCTGGTGGATATTTATAACCGGGCGAAGAAGCTTCATATCGAAGTGGGCGTTCGTCGTGTAGTGTATATGGTAGAGGCCAAGGACAACCTGGACGGTTCCGCACAGGAGGCTTTAAAGAGCTTCTTCTCTTCCGAGCCCAAGGATTTTGTGACTGCGGTAGATGAGAAGAACATTATCGTGGTGAAGGAGCTTGCTCCGGAGGATGATTATAAGCAGGTGCAGAAGGTTGCGGAGAGCATGATGGATATGCTGTCTTCCGAGCTTATGCTTTCAGCAAAGATTTCCTACGGTACCATTGTGAACGAGATTAAGGAAGTTTCCCGTTCCTATAAGGAAGCTAAGATGGCTCTGGAGGTAGGAAAGATTTTCTTTGTGGACAAGGAGATTATTGCTTACAATGCCCTTGGTATCGGTCGTTTGATTTATCAGTTGCCGATTCCTCTTTGTAAGATGTTTATTAAGGAAATCTTTACGGACATTTCCCCGGATGATTTCGATGAGGAAACTCTGTCCACCATTAACAAGTTCTTCGAGAACAATCTGAATGTATCCGAGACTTCCAGACAGCTGTATATCCATAGAAATACCTTAGTGTATCGTTTGGATAAGCTGGATCGTTCCACAGGACTGGATTTAAGAGTCTTTGATGACGCCATTACCTTCAAGATTGCCCTCATGGTTGTAAAATATATGAAGTATATGGAAACTCTTGATTTTTAAAGCAGATTTTCCCAAGAACGCCAAGAGCTGAAAAGCTTTTGGCGTTTATTCTTAACGAGTATCGCACGCGTAGTGTGCGATATCTCGTTTCTGAAATGGAGTAATAGGCAGTTAGGAGAAATAGATGGACGCAAATGAGGAGAAGCATTTGAGGGAAGAGGAACTAAGGCAGGAGCCGGAAGAAGTGCGGATAGAGGTATCAGGGCCGGAGACGGAGGAAGTGCGGATAGAGACATCGGGGCCGGAGACGGAGGAAGTGCGGATAGAGCCATCGGGGATGGAGACGGAGGAAGCGCAGAAAGCCGGGCCGGAACAGAATAAAAAAGGGCTTTGGAAGGGAGTGGTATTTTTCTTCCTGTGCTTTACCCTTTCCTTTGTTCTTGGTGCGCTTTTGTGCTATTTTTATTTCTTCGGATTTCCGAAAAGACAAGAAAATCAGGCCATTCATAATGGAGCGGCCAGTTCTTCCACCCTTTCCGATTCCAATCTGGAGAACTCGGAGTCCATTAACCTTCCAAGAGTTACGGAGAAGCTTAGGAAGATTCAGGATTTGCTGACGGACAGCTACCTTTATCAGGAAAATGGAAAAGATGCGGAGGAGATGATTTACAAGGGCTTTTTGACAAGCCTTCTGCAAGAGGATCCCTACGCTGCTTACTATACAAAGGAAGAGATAGAGGAGACCAGAAATCGTCAAAAGGGAATATACAAAGGAATCGGTGCGGCGGTATCCGAAAAGGAAGGCGGCCCCTTGGTAGAGTATGTTTATCCCGGATCTCCTGCGGAAAAGGCAGGTCTTTTGGCGGGAGATGTTGTACTGAAGGTGGACGGCATTTCCGTGGAAAGCCTTAGCTTAAACTATATTGTGGAGAATCTGATTCAGGGTTTGGCGGGAAGCTCTTTGGAAATGGTGGTAAATCGAAACGGTGAGGAAGTCACTCTGCGGATTACCAGAGGAGAGGTGGTCATTCCCGGCTCTGAAGTTGGAGATGTGGCAGAGATGTTGAAGCTTCAGGGGGGCGTAGAACAGCAAGCCGAAGCAACGTCACAGAATGGCGGCGAAAAGCAGACTGATGTCAGCACGGGCGTCTTAGCAAACTTACAGCCCGGAGATATCGGTTACCTTTCCTTAAGGGGCTTCTATATGGAGGCGGTGGATTCCTTCATTTCCCAGTATGAATCCGATATTGACGGAAAGAAGAAGGCTTTGATTATCGATCTACGAGGAAATCCGGGGGGTGACGTGGAAGCGGCAACCAAACTGCTGGATTACTTTCTGCCGGATCATTTGCAGAAGCCGAAGAGAAAGGACGACCAGCCTTCACAAACGCAGGAGAATAGTCCTGAAACAAGCAACGCGCAGGCCACCGGTAAAGGAGGGAATAACACACAGTACGGTGGCGAAAGAGCTTCCGCATCCGTCTTGGAAGTCACTCCCAACCCCAATCGTCAATTTGACAAGGATAAGACACTTCTTCTTTATACGGAAGACAAGTGGGGAAAGGGAAAGGACTGGTATGCCAAGGACGGACATGAAGTGGGGTTGCCCATCATCATTTTAATGAATCAAAACTCCGCCTCCGCTTCGGAGCTTTTTGCAGGAACCATGCAGGATTATGACAGAGCCTGGGTTTTCGGAACCCTGTCTTACGGAAAGGGAATTGTGCAGACGGTTCGGAGTTTTCCGGACGGATCTGCGGTGGAGTTTACCACGCACTACTACTTTACACCGGGCGGGCGAAACATCCACAAGAAGGGAATCACACCGGATCTTACGGTGGAAATGCCGGAGGCGGATCAATTCACTTATCTTCGGGACAGAACAAAAGACCTGCAATTAAGAAAAGCAGCAGAGAGTCTTTATATTAATTTTATACACGATAAAAACAGCCCATGATATACTCAGTTCATCAGAATATGAACAGTAATGGATGGTGAGGCATGGTATTTTTTATCGTTAATCCCCGAGCGGGGCAGGGAATGGGGTTACGACTTTGGGAGAAAATGAAGGAAGAGGGAAAGTCTTTGTTGGGAGAAGAAGGCTTTTCCGTTTTCTTTACGGAAAAACAGGGAGATGCCAGACT
>CALHIC010000009.1 GCA_938030845.1 uncultured Oribacterium sp.
AGGAAGGGACTTTTTTTATTCTTAACAAGTGGCGCAGGCGAAGCCAGAGACATCTTGTTTTAAATGAGTATCGCCCCGGAAGAGTGTGATCTACAATTCTTAACGAGTATCCCTCGCGCAGTGTGGGGGATCTCATTTTTCGATATTGGTAAAGTAGGATGTATGGAGTAGGAGAAAAGATGAAAAACGCGTATGTAAGTAAAGAACAAGTAGAAGCGATTGCCAAGGAATATCCCACACCTTTTTATCTGTATGACGAAAAGGGGATTCGGGAAACCGCCCGAAAGCTGTATAAGGCCTTCTCCTGGAATCCTGGTTTTAAAGAATACTTTGCCATTAAGGCAACTCCCAATCCGGCTATTTTACGGATTTTAAAGGAAGAGGGTTGCGGAGTGGACTGCTCCTCCAAGGGGGAATTAATTATGGCGGAGGCCTGCGGCTTCACCGGACAGGAGATTATGTTTTCTTCCAATGACACCCCTGAAGAGGAATATATTTTTGCAAAAGACTTGGGAGGCATCATCAATCTGGATGATTTTTCCAATATTGCGGAAGTGGAAGAAACCCTGGGAACCCTTCCCAAGACCATGAGTTTACGTTTTAACCCGGGAGGCTATTTTAAAATTGCCAACACCATTATGGATAATCCGGAAGAAGCCAAGTTCGGCATGACGGAAGCCCAGATTCTGGAAGGGTATAGAATTTTAAAGGAAAAGGGTGTGGAGCATTTCGGTATTCATGCTTTTCTGGCTTCCAATACGGTAAGCAATGAGTATTACCCGGTTTTGGCAAGACAGCTTTTTCAGCTGGTGGTACGGATTAAGAAGGAGCTGGGGATTTCTCTGGATTTTGTCAATCTTTCCGGAGGAATCGGAATCCCTTATCGTCCGGAGCAGGAGCCCAATGACATTCTCCTGATTGGACAGGGGGTTAAGGAGGTTTATGAAGAAATTTTAGTACCAAACGGTCTTGGGCATATCCGCCTTTGCACAGAGCTTGGTCGTTTTATGTTGGCACCCTACGGGGCTTTGGTTACCAAGGTGATTCATTTTAAGGAGACCTACAGACACTATGCAGGGGTGGATGCCTGTGCGGCCAATCTGATGCGTCCCGCCATGTATGATGCCTACCACCACATTACGGTGCTGGGAAAAGAAGATGCAAAAGAGACGAAGACCTATGATGTAGTCGGTTCTCTTTGTGAAAATAATGATAAGTTTGCGAAGAATAGAGAGCTTCCGGTATTGGAAAAGGGAGACTATCTTTTCTTCCATGATGCGGGAGCCCACGGTTTTGCCATGGGATACAATTACAACGGAAAGCTTTGGTGTGCAGAGCTTCTCTTAAAAGAAGACGGCACGGTAAAGTGTATCAGAAGAGCCCAGAGGGATACAGATTATTTTGCCACCCTGGATATTGATGAGGATTTTCAGAAGTATTTAGAGAACAGAAAGTAGGAATTATGGCACTTAAGAAAAAAGCAGTGACAGGCATGAAAGATATTTTACCGGAGGAGATGGCCATCCGGCAGAGAATTCTTTCCGCAATCAGACGGGTTTACGGACGCTTCGGCTTTACCGAGATTGAAACCCCCATCGTAGAGCATTTGGAAAATCTTCTCAGTAAGCAGGGAGGAGACAATGAAAAGCTGATTTTTAAGGTGGAGAAGCGAGGAGAGAAGCTGAAGGAGGCCATTGAAAAGGGAGACTTTGATGCCCTTTCCGATGCCGGACTTCGTTATGATTTGACTCTGCCGCTATCCCGTTTTTATGCGGAGAATCAGGCGAAGC
>CALHIC010000010.1 GCA_938030845.1 uncultured Oribacterium sp.
TTATGCAAGCTATGGATTTGATGCTTGCATGCAGGATATATATCCTGCGTTGATGTGTGGGGGCTGTGTATATATTATTCCTGATGCTATGCGATTGGATCTTCTTCGTTTACGGGAGTATTTCTGTGAAAACGAAATGACCCATGCTTTTATGACTACGCAAATTGGCCGACAATTTGCGCTGATGGAAAAGGTACCCAGTATGAAACTACTGATTATGGGTGGAGAGAAGTTGGTGCCTTTTACGCCACCGGACTATATGGTATTCAATGGCTACGGCCCCTCAGAGTGTGCTATGGGCTCCTCTATGTATCGCATTTCTGGGCTGGAAAAAGATGTTCCTATAGGAAAACCATTAACTAACCTAAAGATGTATGTGGTGGATAACATAGGCCATATGCTTCCCCCGGGGGCAAGTGGAGAACTGTGGATTTCCGGACCGCAGGTATCCCGTGGCTATCTGAACAGGCCGGAACTGACAGCAGCAGTATACACGAAAAATCCTTTTTCCCATGATGAGAAACATTCAAGAGTTTACCATACCGGTGATATAGTGCGATGGTTGCCGGATGGGAATCTACAGTTTATTGGTCGTAGGGATTGCATGGTTAAGATAAGAGGTTTTCGCATAGAGTTGACAGAGGTAGAGGAGGTAATTCGACGCTTCCCCTCTATTAAGGATGCAACAGTTGCTGCCTTTGATGACCATTTCGGAGGTAAATATTTGGCAGCCTATCTGGTTTCTGATGATAATGTTGATATAGATGCTCTCAAGCAGTTCATTCTGAGGGAAAAGCCTTCTTATATGCTACCTTCAGCAATAATGCAACTGGACGCAATACCTTACACGCAGAATCAGAAGGTAAATAGGCGTGCTCTTCCGGAGCCTGAAAGAAGAGTTGGTGGTCAAGAGGCAGCTAATGAAATGGAAATGCGTTTTTGTAAATGGTTTGCGGAAGCCCTTGGATTGGAAAAAGTCTATGCGGATGATGATTTCTTTGCATTGGGAGGAAGCTCTATATCAGTGGCAAAGATTGCTATGAAATGTGCCACGAAGCAGATTCCGATAGTGTATCAGGATATTTTTGATTACACGACTCCCCGCCGCCTGTCAGAGTTTATTCTTTCTCAGACAAATCAAAAGCAGACAGAAGAAGATAGGACACAGACGGAATCCACTTCCGCATGTCAAGAAGAACATTGGGAGGTTTTAAAGCATAATATTCCTGCAGACGTAGATAATATCCGGTATTCGGATCTTGGCAATGTTCTTGTGGTAGGGGCAACGGGATTCTTGGGTATACATGTGCTAAAGCAGCTCATTGACATGGGAAAAGAGAAGATTTTCTGCCTGATTCGTAAGGGACAAAATCTATCGGCAGAACAAAGATTAAAAACCATGTTGGCCTATTACTTCAACGACCCTTATGACGAGTTATTTGAAAAACATATTATAGTGCTAGAAGGAGATATTTTGGACAAAGGATTATATGAAATCCTGAAGAGTCTTTCCATTGATACTGTAATCAATTGCGCTGCTAACGTGAAGCATTTTACCCATACAGATATCTCGGATCAGATTAATTTTCATGGGGTAGAAAATCTGATTGACATTTGTCTGCGCCTCCATAAAAAGCTAATTCAAACTTCTACCATCAGTGTTTCTGGAACGAGTGAGTTGGACTTACCCTCCATGACAGAAAGCATGTTATCCTTTGGACAGAGACTGGAAAATAAATATATCTATTCCAAATGGATGGCGGAAAAAGCAGTGCTGACGGCCATTCAGGATAAGGGGCTTAGGGGAAAAATTATTCGCTTGGGAAATTTGATGGGTAGAGAAAAAGATGCTGAATTTCAAGTGAATTTCAGAACCAATGGATTCATGAATCAATTGAGGGCGTTTGCCGCTGTTGGATATTTTCCAATTAGCAGACTGGATTCCGTACTTGATTTTTCAGCCATTGATTGTACCGCCAAAGCCGTAGTTTTGCTTTCCGGTACTCCGGATGAATTTACGGTATTTCATGCGAACAATTGTCATAGAGTGCATATGGCTAATGTGATACAAGCTATGATCAAAGAAGGTATACAACTGGACTTAGTAGATGACAAAACATTTCGGAGTGTGTTAGATCATGCTATGCAGGATGAGAAGAGCAATATGGCAGTCTCCACACTGATATTCTATAATACCCACGAAAATGGACAGAAACAGATAGAAGCGGATAATTCTTTTACGGTCAAAGCGCTTTATCGTCTGGGATTTTTCTGGCCCATTGTCAGTGAGGAATATATAAGGCTTTTTATCAGATCCATGCTCCAACTGGGATTTTTCGCATAATATTTCTACAAAATCCCTCTCCTGTTCTAGAGAGGGATTTATAAAATAGCATTATTTTGGAGGTTGAAAATTAAAATGAAGCAAATGGAATTGTGGGTAGTGAATATTCGGGATATTGGGTCGGAAGTTTGTTGGGGGGACTTAATGCCTATACTGTCTGATAGGGATTATGCCAGAATACTAAATTACCGACAATCTTCTGATAAACTGCGCTTTCTAGTGGGGAGGATATTGATTCGTACCCTTGCTATAAAAACCGCAGGTACGGTCAAAGTATCCTTGGGCATTATGGCAGATGGAAAGCCGTATTTTGTGGGAAAAAATATGCCTTTTTTTAATCTATCTCATTCCGAAGACTTTGTAGTACTCGCTTTTGGCAAAGTACCTGTAGGTGTAGATGTAGAGCGCATCCGTTCCATAGAAATAGCGGACTATGAGTCATGGTTAACGAAGAAGGAAAGAGAAGAACTTACTGATGGCTCTAACCCTTTTACCGCGTTTTTTCGCATTTGGACAATGCGAGAAGCCTTTGCCAAACTAGATGGGCGGGGGATAGGAATATATGATGATGTAAGGGTGCGTCAAAATTATAAAAGTACAGGAGCACAATTTCGTGTCTTTTTCGAGAAAGACTACATCTTGACTGTTTGCGCTTCGCAAATTCCCCATCAACTTGCTCCAAAAATCTTTACTCCATCTCAATGGAGAGAAATTCTTATACTGAATCAACTTTTTAAGTCATGAATTATGTGGTCTTATTCCGGTAGTCCTCTTTCAAGATATCTTCCCAGTTAGTAAGAAATAATCTCATGGAAAAAGCAAAAAATATATTTCCTACTGGACAAAGTTAGAATTAACTAATATAATCCACTTTAGAGTTAGTTAATATTAACTAACCAAGAGGGAGAGAGGATGGAGAAGGACAATTTTTTTTGCAAAAGAAAAGAGGGCATAGAAGATTATATTGCAGAGCATATTTGCTTGAATGCCCCGGTGATTACAGGATTGAAGCCTTCTGCCATTATCACGGTAACAAAGGCGGAGAAACAGATTATGGAAGAACTTTTTTTGGGAACCGAGATTTGTTTGATTAGTCTTCATAGCGGGAAAAAGGAAAGCATTCTCCTATACCAAAGGGAAAAGCTGGAGGAGCTTCTGAACAGAAAGGCTGTGCAGAGCTTTTTACAGAGCTTGGCTGTGGGTTATGGGAGTTTCTCTTTAGAGGAAGTTTTCCGGCATTTCACGGCGCGTTTTGCCCGGTATAAGGAGAAACAGGCGGACTTTCCCCATGAGGTAGGCGTTTTTCTTGGGTATCCCCTTCGGGATGTGAAGATTTATATGAAGAATCCTTTAGCGAAGGCGAAGCTCACCGGCTATTGGAAGGTCTTTACCGAGGTGGAGAGTGCACTAGCTTGCTTTCAGGCTTATGACATGTGCATTCAAAGCTTTACCCTGATGCTGAAATCCGGCTTAAGCTGTAGAGATTTGGTGATGGCTTATCACATTAAGAAACGCCAGGTGGCTTAAGAAAAAAAGCTATTAGAAAAGAGAAATCTAAGAAAAATCAAAACTGATAAAAAATCGATAGTTAGAATGTTGCATTAGCAACAAATAAACCCTAGTAAAGTGCTAGGATATAGACAAGAGGAGAAATAAAGATTCCTCGAAGAGAAAAGTCTTTCGCAAAAGTGTTCGTAAACAATTGTTGCCAACAATTTTCTCAAACAATCGATTCAATTCATTTTACAAACCCAAATATTGAATAATTCAATATTTTAGGCATAAAATCAAGGAGGACAAAAAGATGATTCATGTAGTATTTTTCAGCCAGACAGGAAACACAGAGGAGATGGCAAAGGCAGTTACTGAGGGAATCCAGGCAGCAGGCGGAGAGGCTAAGATGGTTAGCGTATCCGATATTTCCGCAGCAGACTTGGCAGGAGAGGCAGTTTATGCATTAGGATGCCCTGCTATGGGAGATGAAGTGCTGGACGAGGGAGAGATGGAGCCCTTCGTAGAGGATTTACTCGGTTCCGTTTCCGGCAAGAAGATCGGACTTTTCGGATCCTATGACTGGGGCGATGGACAGTGGATGCGTGATTGGGAAGCAAGAATGACCGGCGCAGGTGCTGTAATGGTAGCACCTCCTGTTATCTGCAATAACACTCCCGATGAAGAAGGACTGGCAAACTGCAAGGCTCTTGGAGAGGCTTTGGCAAAGGCTTAAGAGCGATTAAAAACCCTAAAGAAACAAAGAGGTTGTAAAAAATCAAAAAAGAAATTTTCTAAGCAATATAGGTCTGAAACGGGGCACGCTCTCGCTAGCTTCGCCA
>CALHIC010000011.1 GCA_938030845.1 uncultured Oribacterium sp.
TTTGCTGGGCTTTCGAGGGTAAAGTATAGCATTGAACGGACATTTCTGCAATAAAAAGAAGAAAAAGCCTGCTTTAATCCTTTAATTTAAGATTGGAAAGCTCCTTTGCAAAACTGAGTTCTGCATTGGAATAGCCTCTTTCCCCGGTAAGTTCCTCGGAAAACCAGTCTAAGGGCTGAAAAGAAAGAGCCTCCTCTTCGGAAGAAAACTCCACTTCCGCATAACAAAGTCCCTCCAGCTCTCCCTGAAATATATCCAATTCTACGGTATAAGCTCCATGGGGTATGGTATACCTGAACTTTCGTATCACCCTTCCCTCTGTCTTTCTCACCAAGGTCTCATAGGCTTCCTTTGTTAAGGGCAGGTTATACTCCTCTCTGGAAAGTCTTCCCCCTCCCTTATAGCAAAAAATATACTCCTCCTGCTCCTTCCCTTCGGAAATACCGTCTTTCTCATTCTTGTCGGAAAGGCCGACTTGCTCATTCTTGTCAGAAATGCTACTTCCCTCTTTTTCGCCGGAATTACTGCCTTCCTCTTCTCCACCGAAAATATTGCTTTCCTTCCGAATACGAAGGGTGGGATTTTGGCATAGATAGGCCTGTTCCAAAAGCTTAGAAGGATACCGATGATAATCCTCCGGAAGCCTTCTGACTCTCCATTTTCTCTCGATTTCTTGTCCCATTTCACTCCTTACAATCAGAGCTATGATTCTCAGATATCAGCCCCAATTCCTTCTAAAGTCCGGTAAATACGCACAAAAAAACCGGGCACATGGCCCGGCTTTAAAGTCTTATTCCTCAGATGCCGCCTCTACGTCTACGTCAGCTACATCTCCTTCTTCTTCAGGAAGAAGTGCCTTGATGGAAAGAGAAATCTTGTGGTTGTCTACATCTAAATCAACCACTCTTGCTTCAATTTCCTGTCCGGGCTCAAGAACATCGGATGGCTTGTTCACATGATCCTTAGAAATCTGAGAAACATGTAATAAAGCATCGATTCCCTTGTCTA
>CALHIC010000012.1 GCA_938030845.1 uncultured Oribacterium sp.
AAAATTCCTCTTTTTTCCTCTTCCTTAGCAAAGATTCTTTCTTGCAAGCTCTGAAAGGCCTCCGGAATCTCTGTCCATGGTCTGCTAAGGCTTTGGGCAAAGCCGGATAAGAGCTTGAGCTTTTTTTCCAAAGCAAGAAAGGCCAGTTCTCCTGCCAACATGGTCAAACGACAACCCTTCCTATGCTTTTCATAGGAAAGAATGGTAAATACCCCAATCTCTCCGGTAAAGCTTACATGGGTTCCGCAACAGGCACAGGAATCCACCTTAGGAATTTCGATAATACGAATATCCCCCTCTAAAGCCTTCTTTTGTCGAAATGAAATATTCCCTTCTTTTCTTTCTGAAATCGTATTTTCTTCTTCCCCTTCCAGATAAATTTCTCTTATGGGAAGATTTTGCCGTATAACGGCATTTACCCCCTGCTCCAGTTCCTCCAATTCCTTCTCGCTGAATTCTCCGTCAAAATCCACGGTCATGTGGGGATTCTCTCCAAAGCATTCCATATGGAAGCCGCTGTTTTTATAGGGAAAATGCTGGGTCACAAGACCTGAAAAAATATGCTCTGCACTGTGGTTTTCCGACTGCCATCTTCGAAAGTCTACGTCAAACTTACAAAGGACTTTTTCTCCCTTTTGCAAATCCACTTCTGTATACTGCCAAAGCTCTCCATCTTTTTCCTCCACAAAGAGAAGCTTTGCCCCGGCAATGCTTCCTCTGTCACAGGGCTGTCCGCCTCCCTCCGGATAGAAGAAGGATTCTGACAGTCTATAGCAAAAAAGGGAAGAATAGCTTCCTCCCCATTTTTTTACAAACTCTTCTATTTCCTTTTCGGTTAGCTCCCGCTTTTCCAATACAATCAGCTCTTTTTCCGCCTCTTCCCCGCTGTTTCCTCTTTGATAATATAAGGCTTCTTTAATCATATTTTCCTCGTTACTCATTCTAAGAATAGCTATTTATTACTGCTCTTTGTTACTATTGAAAGCAAAAACTTCGATACTTTCCTTTATACTTTTTAAAGTACAGACTTCGATACTTTCCCTTTTGCTTCTTAAATCATCCCCAGGTCCTTTAGCGTAAGGTAGATACCGTCCTCCCAAATGGGCTTTGCCACAATATCCGCCTTTTCCTTGATATAGGGAATGGCATTTCCTACAGCCACGCCAACATTTGCCCAAAGAAGCATTTCCTCATCATTAAAGCTATCTCCGAAGGCAACGGTCTTTTCTCTGGGAATCTTGTAAACTTCCGTAATCTTTTCTAAGCCCATAGCCTTACTATAGCCTTTTTCCAAAAGGTCGGCCCCGGTGTCTCTGCTAAAGGGAAAGACATTTAACTCCGGAAAATTCTTCCTGAGAGCCTCTGCCCCCTCTGCTCCACCGCAATAACACAGGGCAGAAACCTCCTCTTTTAAGAGTTCCTCCACCGGCACGAAATTTCTGTCGCTTTCCTGCATAAAATTCAGGTCGTACTGTATCACCTGTTCCTCTTCCGTGAAATAATCCCTATCCTCTATGGCGGTTCCAAGAGCAATATGATGCTCCTTTCCGAAGCGAATCAATCGTTCCAGCAAATCTTTGGACATCACGCTATGCATTAAAACCTCCTGCTTGTCCAAAGGATCCAAAAGCACCTTGGTGCCGTTCATCTGCACCAAAGCATGGGGAGCGATTTCTTTTAAATAGTCATAGGAATAGCGATCATACATATTTCTGCCGGAAGCCAGCACCACAAGATAGCCATTTTCCTTCAGGAGCTTAATGGCTTCTAAGCTGGAGGGGGTAATGGCCCCCTTATTATGGTCTAATAGGGTATGGTCTAGGTCAAAGGCCACTAAACCTTTCTTTTTTTCAATATCCTTAGCGCGGTTTGTTTCTTCTCTCATCTATCCCCGTCTTCTCTATCCTTATATTCTACTTTATACCTTACGGCTCAAACTGCTATAGCTTCAGACTGAAGAAATATACAACAGAGCTCTTTAGATTCTCTTACTTTCCTCGCAGAAGGCACGAA
>CALHIC010000013.1 GCA_938030845.1 uncultured Oribacterium sp.
TTCTTGTGGAATATATAATGAAAGATAAGGGATATTCAAGAGATGAGGCAGTTGAATTTCTGATGAAAACCACTGTTTATGCAGCCTTGATGGATGAAGAAACAGATCTTTATCTGGAATCAAGGGAATCAGTCCTAGATATCTTAAAAGAGGAATTGGCCGGAAATCCGTATAGACTGCTGGTGGTATAATAATATTCGTTCTTTCATTCTTTATATCGTGAAACATATAGCCTCTTGGCGTGAGTTTAATGTGACTCCGGCAAGAGGCTATTTTTATCTCTTCAAATAGACCTCCCCCTCCATCTATGCTATACTTTCTCTGTAATTAAACTTTGCTGTTTTTTGAAAGTTCTTAACGAATTTGCTCGTCAAAGGAGGTCTATGATTAGCTATCGTTGTAAGCAATGTGGCGCCCAGCTGGAGCTTGGCAGTGCCGGTGGATTTCAGTGCCCCTATTGCGGGGCGAGAGCCTTTATGTCCGATGCGGAATTCAAAGGGAATCATGAGTTTCGAAAGAAGCTTTTGACCTATTACAAGGCGAAGGCCAGCGAGAAGGAAAATGACTATAGCGGCGATACTTTATGGGAAGAGCTGGGAACTGCCACCTATCCTATAGCAAATGGCAAGAATTTAACCCTCTCCTATATGGATCGTTATCATTATCCGGAGATGGTTTGTTACTTGTGCCGTGAGTCGGTGGTCTATGTCTTTGACCGAGAGGATGGGGCAAATGCTTTTATGCAGGGCTTAGCTCGTCTTAGCTTTCCGGAGGCGGATGTAAAGTTATCCAGGTGCTTTCCGATGCTAAAGTCTAAGATTGCTTTAGATGCCGGGAAGCTTTGTCTGATTTTTACCAGAAAGCCCTATTTTTATCCCGCGGAGGTCTTTGCCCCCTTTGCTTCCGAGCATTTGGCCTGGGTGATTTCACGGATGGAAAATATCTGTTGCGCCCTGGAGTATTCGGAGCTTCAGCACGGGGATATTACGGCGTCCAGTCTTTTTGTGAATTCGCTTACCCATGAGGGAATGCTCTTCGGGGATTGGAGAAATGTGGAAAGAAAGCATAGCAATCAGGATTTATTGGATTTACGAAAGACCGCAAAATCTGTTGCAGAAAATATCCATAGTCCGACTCTTTTGGAGGAATTTTTATTGGCAGAGCCGGAAGGGGATGCCTTTCAGGACTTCAGCGCATGGGATAAGGTGATTGAAGAGGGTTTTGGCGGTCACAGGTTTGTGAAGATGAAATAGGAGGAAAATATGGGTTACGGCAGTTATTCAGCATCAGATTGGCAGAAATTGAAAAGCAGTAGAAAGCTCTCCAACGGGCAGAGGGTGGAGGAAGTATTTACAAGAAGAGAATGTAATCCCAAGATGAATTCGAAATTCATCGGCACTAGAGAGTGTTTCGACTCCGAGGAGCATCCCAATACCACTCCTATCGTAGTGGGCTTGGATGTGACCGGTTCTATGGGCTATCTTGCGGTGGAACTGGCAACGGGAGCCTTAAATGAGCTGATTACCAAGCTTTATTCTATCGGAGCAGTGGCTGATCCTGCCCTGATGTGTGCGGCTTACGGAGATTTTCAGGATGCATCCCCCTTGCAGGTAACTCAGTTTGAGTCGGATATTCGTATTGCCGAGCAGCTTTTAGACATTTACTTTGAAAACCATGGAAATGGTCAGGTGGTACCTACCTGTCTTTGGGAATTCTTATCCCGCCATACCAATATTGATGCGGTGAAGAAAAGACAGCAAAAGGGCTTTCTTTTTACCATCGGAGATATGGCAGAGATTCGCAGTGATTCGGTGGGAACAACGATTTCCCGGGTTATAGGAGACGATATCGGAACGAGTGTCACCAAAGAGGATTTGCTGAATGAAGTAAAGCAATCCTTCCATGTTTTCCATATTATGATTGGCGGACACAATCAGGAAAATGAGCAGCTTCTTCCGGGGCATTGTATCGTACTGGCACGACAGGATATTTCTTGCCTTCCGGAAATCATTATCAGTGCCATTCAGCTGCAAAAGGGCGCTGTCTTAGAGGAAGTCCTTGGTCGTTGGGATGAGATTAATCGTCCTGTGATTAGCGAGGCATTGGCACAGCTTTCCTTACAAAGGGATGAAGACATTTTCCTATAAGCTTAATCACTGTCATAGGCACAGGGGCTGAATATTTAGCTATGAGAAAATAGCAGTTAATGGCAGGGAATAAATTCATACTTGTAAGAAATAGCAGTCATTAGCAAAAGGATAACAAGATTAATTTATGAGAACAATTGCGGTTATCGGCAAGAATTTTGGGGATGAAGGAAAGGGCTTTACTTGCAGCCGTCTTGCCTCATCCCTTAAGAAATCCTTGATTATCAAACATAACGGCGGCGGACAGGCAGGGCACACGGTAGAAGATCCGGAAGGAAAATGGCGTTTTATTCATCATCAGATTGGCGCCGGAGCGGAGTACCATGTGCCTACTTTATTTGCCGACAGCTTTATGCCGGACTTGTTTCAGCTGGGGAAGGAAGTGAAAGACTTTACGGAGCTCTTCGGCTTTCAGCCCATCCTTTATTCTGAAAAAAATGCACGTGTAACCACCATAGATGATGTACTTTTAAATATGGGAGCAGAACTTGCCAGAGGCAAGAATCGCCATGGCTCCTGCGGTATGGGCATAGAAGAATGTGTCCAGCGAAATGCCGCCGGATACGGAATTACTGTGGAAGAGCTTGCTACAATGAGTAAGCAGGACTTATTAGACCGTTTAAAGCATATTCGAAAAGAGTATACTGGGAAAAGAGCGAAAATCTTGGCGATTCAAGAACCAGCTCCCTCGAAATCCATGAACCAATCGAATTTTAGGAATTCTTCCACTGCTTCAAATCCTTCGAATTCCTCGAATCCCTCGAATCCTTACTATGAGATGCTAAACAATGAGACTGTTTTAGAAAATTTTGTGAAAGAAGTGAAGG
>CALHIC010000014.1 GCA_938030845.1 uncultured Oribacterium sp.
CCTTTTCCCTTTTGCACAGAAAAAATAGGGGATGTAAAAATAAAAATGATTTTCTAAGCAATATAGGTCTGAAAATTCCTTAGTTATTTTGATTTTTACAGTCCCCATCTATTAAAGTCGTGACGCTATAAGGCCAAAGAAAAAATTCTCACTTATGTTTACTTGTTTTTTTCACACTATCCAAAATCCGAAAGATCTATAGGATCTGATACGTATCCTTGTTTATAATTGCTGATAGCCTTATCCATATCTTTCAAAGTACGTGCAGAAATAGTATCCGGAACCGTTAATCCACGAGGCTCTAGCATAATACAACCATTTTCATATTCCTTAACGTTATAATATTGGTATAAAGCACCGCGCAAAGTAACTCGCTTCTTACTGTCGAGGTGAACATAATACTCCTTTGCAGCTTTCATCATTTTCCTCCTATTTGACATTTTTCCAAGGTGTTTTTGGCCTGATTTTGACACTTTTCCAAGGTATTTTTAGCCTGATTTTGACACTTTTCCAAGATTTCATAATGATTATAGGCACTCTCCCCTTTGAACCTATACCTTACTCATGGATGTAAGCCTCAAATGCCATTTAACGTATATTCAGCGAAAAAAGGCCGGTGAAAATAGTTAAACTATTTCTACCGACCTTTCTGAAAAGACAATCCTAAAATCCTAACTCTAAAAGCAGAACACTGGCCTTAAAAGACATCCAGAGCAATATCTCATAGCTATGCGCTAAAAACACAAAGAAAAACAAGGCCAAAAGGGGCTTAGTCATAGAGCTTCGTTCTAAATAGCGTTGAGAACAGCGATAGAGACTGATACCGCCCCCTATAAAGCTTAATACTTTCACTAAAATCAATCCAAAAAAGGCAAAATCCATATTGATTAAGCTTAGAAACACGATCAACATAGAGAGGGAAATCAAGCCAATAAATACAAGCCCCTCTTTTCCCTGCTTACGAATATTTCTTCCTCCGGCTTCTTCCAGTTCTCCCTGCGGATATAAAGCCCCTTGTACCCTATGAAGGTAGAAAAGATAAGGGATAAACAAGGCCAGGAGAAAAAGAGGAAGAAGATTTTTCCCCGTCAGCGTAGCAATAGTCCAAGAAAATGCCACCGGAACTGCCAGAATATAACAAAAAATCAAAGTCAAATTTTTGTGTAAAATTCTGTCTTCGTCCATAAACACCGTCCTTTCTCAAAAAAGATTGAAGACCATTTGTTACTTTTTTTGTACCATTAGAGTAGATTTATTTCTCTCATTATATCTAAGAAAAAATAAAAGTCATTCCCAATTTCTTGAGAATGACTTAAAAAATTATTAGAAAGGACGGACGATTTTCTTTGTAAGAGAAAACGAGCTTTTCATCTATGGTTTATCTAACTTTCTTACTTTATCCACTCATCTAATATCACTAGACATCATTTTTAGAAAGCAGATATACACAATACTGGTTCATGCTAATTCCCTCTCTCTGCGAATGCGCCGCTAAGGATCGATGCAAGCTCCGGGGAATCCTCAATTTAAACTGTCCGGAATAGTCTTCCAGACTATCCGGCTCATGAATCTTCACACCTTCTTCCAATGCTGCTGCAAGCCATTCTTTTTTTGCATCCATTGCATTCGCTACTGCACTTTCTACTGTCTCGCCACAGCTAATACAACCGGGTAAATCCGGAAAGGAAACTACGAATCCGCCTTCGTCCTTATCTTCTACAATTTCCATACGATAAGACATTGCCAAATAATCATTCAGCGTCTTCATCATTTTTCGCCTCACTTTCTACAATCTGCCGCACCATTTCTACATATACCTTCTTAATCGGTTCGTGCTTTGGTATCGTGATTGGCATACATCCCTGTTTTCTGAATGTATAATGACTGCTTCCGCTCCTCGGCGCATTCATTTCATATCCATAGCTAATCAATACCTTTCGTAACTCATCAAAGCGGAGGTCTTTCGATAAATTGCATATACGCACAATCAGTTTATCCCATTTAGACATTTCTTATGCCTCCTGTCCCTATTATGCATGGTATCACATATGGTATCAATCTATTTTTTGATTTCTATATTTTTTTATTGTATCCAGTCTTTCTATCATTTTGAAAAATGCCGGTGTACAGATGCTTCGGGCATCCCCTCTGATAAAAAGCGTATGGAGACGTCGGTACTTGCAGAAAACAAGCACAGCGAAGTTTTCTGCTTAGTATCCGCTACGTCGGAATCGAGCGAGAGCGTCTTTTTAAAAGAGGGGATGGCCTGAAGCATCGTATCCTCTTACACGATATCCTTCAAAATCTCCAAAGGAAACGGCTCTCCCACCTTCTCTACGGAAAGGTCTCTTAGCGTAAAGTTTGACTTCCGAAGGGTCAGTGCCGGGTTATAGTAGGGATCTCCCTTTCTCAAAATCTCCGGCCAATGCTTTGCCAGGCAGACAATCTCTCCGTTGAAACGCTTCACCTTCTCCGGATTGTCCTCCAGCCCTCTGGACTTGGACTCGTAATGAGTAAAAAGGGCATAGGGGGTATACACCACCCGCTTCCCAAGGGCTCGAATCTTCAAGCAAAAATCCACATCATTAAAGGCCACCGCAAGCTCTTCCCGGAAACCGCCCACCTTGTCAAAGAGGGATTTCTTGGTCATTAAAACGGCGGCAGTTACCGCTGTATAGTTTTGAATGCAGGCCGCCCTATGCATATAGCTGTTTTCCGTTTCATGGGTACCGATAAAGGTGGCCCCGGCAATGCCGCCAAAGCCCATCACCACACCGGCGTGCTGAATCATTTTATCCGGATAGAGAAGCCTTGCACCGCATATTCCGATTTCCTCCTGCTGCACAAACTGGAGCATTTCCTCCACAGAATCTTTCTTCAGGCACTCAATATCATTGTTCATAAAGAGGAGATATTCTCCGTGGGCAAAACTCACCCCGAAGTTGTTGATGGCGGAGTAGTTAAACTCTCTTTCCCAGCGCACCACCCGTACCGCCTTAGTATGGAATTCTCCGTATCGTGCCGGGAATTCCTCCTGAATCTTTTCATAGTAGGCAAATGTCTTTTCCTCTACGGAATTGTTCTCCACCACAATCACTTCCAGATAGGGATAGCTTCCGGCAAAGAGGGAGCGAATCGCCAGGTCCAAATCTTCGCTGTGGTCCTTACTGGGGATAATCACGGAAATAAGAGGAAGCTCCCCATCCTTTTTCTCCAAGGCATAGTGGCAATGATAATAGCCGTAGGTAATGCCCCGCTCCACCTTTTCAATGGGAAGCCCAAGGCGCTTCGCATGGTCGAAAACCGCCCGTTCTCCGGCAGTAAAGGCATAGAGCTTTGCCTCCGGATTCTGGGCTGTGGAAAGCTGGTGGGAACGCCAATGATAGAGCACCTTCCTGATATGGATAATCGTAGACGAAGTAAAGAGTGCCTCTTCCTGTTCCTTTTGCTCTTCCGCACTGAGACCTGCCGCCTTTTCCCTTCTTTCCGCCTCCTCACAAAGTCGCAAAATCAAGTCATAATCCTGGGCACCGTCATATTCCTTTTGCTCGTAAATCTTCTCTCCCTCTTCTCCCTCCTTCGCTACCGCCTCCAGCAAAGAACGCTTCGCAATCAGAAGATGGCAGAAATAATTTACACTGCGGAGAAGCTCCGGGCTGTAATCCGGCTTAAAGTGGGGTTCAAAATAGTAGGCAGAGGCAAAGTCAATCTTGTCCTCATCACTATAGAGAAGCTCCGCCTTAGGATACTCCTTGATGGTTTTTGCAATGGTATATAAGGCATCTTCCGTCAGCTCATCATCATGGTCGGAGAAAATGATGAAATCTCCCTTAGCCATGGCAATGGCGGCATTGGTATTTCCGGAAATCCCCAGGTTCTTGGGAAGGGCGGTAAAACGCACCCTGCTGTCCTTCTCCTGATACTCCTTTAAAACCGCAAGGGGGGACTTTTCTCCATTTTCCAAGGAATCCTCGGAAAGTTCGGAAGCATCCGCCAGGCAAATTTCAAAATGGGGGTAGGTCTGGGATAAAATGCTGTCTAAGAGTCTTCGTAAAAAAGCCTCCTTGGGACGATACACCGGAATCACAATGGAAAAAAGCAGGGGATTCTCCCAAACTTCCGCCCTTTGTCTCGAAAGCTCTTCCGCTCCGGTCTTTTCTTTTTTGTACCACTCATTATAGTCGTAATCCTCTTCAATGCTCTTTAGCTTTCGCACACTCTTATGCCAAAGAGCGGAAAGACCGCCCTTTTTCAAGGTGTCCTTCACCGCCTCCACCGTTTCCCATTGGAAAAGGGCCAGGAACTTCTCCATCTTCTTGTGGGCATGGGAGTTAAAGGACTCGATTTTTTTATCGTCAAAGGCAAAACGACGAAGCTGATGATCTACCTGTATCAAAAGTTCCACCCTTTCGCCCTTCCCTAACTCGTAGGGAGTGTCTACAGAAAAGCCCAGCTTTCTCTTAATTTTCTTCCCGTTTTCCTCCTCGTACTTCGGAAAATAGGCTTCATTTACGGTTTCCCGCTCCACTTCCTCATAGGAAAATTCTCTTTTCTCTCCCTGTCTTCCCTGAACGGACAGTTTCACAGGCGTCTCCGGATCTCTTCCGAAGGCCCAGCCCTGAATATGCAGTTTTCCTTCTCTTACTAAGGCAATATCAATCTTTGCTCTCATTTTCTCTTACACCTCTTCCGAAGAACTTTCATCCTGTGCAGGCTGTTCTAAAGCACTGCTTTCGCCGGCATCCTGCCCCGGCTGTTTCGAAGAACTGTCTTCGCTGATTGCTTGCTCCGGCTGTTCTAAAGCACTATCTTCGCCGGCATCCTGCCCCGGCTGTTTCGAAAAATTCAGCCGTTCTTCCTCCACCACCAACGGTCTCTTCATCACCCTTTGGTTAATGGAAAGAATATACTCTCCCAAAAGGCCGATAAAAAAGATCTGCACGGAGCCCAGGAAAAGCATTCCTATCAGCATGGGGGCCATACCGGCGGGGAAACGATCCCACCAGATCAGCTTCATAATCAAATACAGTAAGCCAAAGAGCAT
>CALHIC010000015.1 GCA_938030845.1 uncultured Oribacterium sp.
CGCCTCCCGGCGCGCAGCGAGCGTCTCCGTCCGGCGCGGGAACGCGGCGCGGTACTCCGGTGAGAGATAGATGAAAAACGGGATGCGCACCATGTCAAAGCGGAACACATCGGGGTTGTGCGAGATCTTCAGATTCTCGCCGTGATCGGAGAAATAGACCATCGCGCGGAGGTTCAGATTCTTCTCCGCATAGCTGAAGATCTGCGAGAGAATGTAGTCCGTGTAGAGAATGCTGTTCGCGTACGACGGCGCGCTCGTCATCACCGAGTCGCCGTCGGCCGAGGCGAACTTCGCCCATTCGTCCGGATAGCGGTTGTTGTAGTAGATGTGGCTGCCCATCAGATGCAGCACGATGAAGTTGTTGGCATGCGGGTCGATCCGCGTGAGGTACGGGAGCAGGCTCTCGTCAAACTTTGTCGTAAAGGTGTACGAGTCATCCGTCCACTCCGCCACATCCGCCGTCTTTGCGACCATCGTAATCGCGCTGTCAAACTGCCCGTAGCGCCCCTGGTTGCTGAACCAATACGTATTGTAGCCTGCCTTCTTCGCCAACTCTTCACTGTACGCTACACATTCTCTTTCAATCTTAGAATGGTCTAAGAAGGTCTTGTAGCCCTCTGCAAAGTCCATAGCCTTCTGCAAATCCTCCGGTCTTTCCTTCGCGATATGCTGAGGCTTAAAACACAACTTCTCTTCTAACTTCTGTCCCTCTGTCTTTCCCATAAAGACACCTCCTTCAATGCGTTTTTTAAGATTCTACTGTGTTCCTGTGTTGAAAATGTGAAAAAAAGCGGGATTTCACCGCTTTTTTACTCTCCTGCTGTTTCGACTTAATGGATGAATCCTGCCCGGTTTAAAGGCCAATAGCAAACATATACCTTTGCCAACATTTTCTCCCGCTTTACAAACTGATTTTCTCCCCAGAAACGGGCATCCGCAGAATTGTTTCGGTTGTCTCCCATCATAAAATAGCAGCCCTCCGGCACGGTCACATCTACCTCCGGAAATTGGTTGCCATCCACAATCATGGGCTCCGGCAAATAACTTTCCGTAATGGCTTTTCCGTTAATGTATACGGTACCCACCGGCACCTTTCCGGTGGAAGACTGCACCGCAAGCTTTTTAATCATTCCGGCATCCACCTCTCCGGTCTTCTTGACTTCCACATGGTCTCCGGGCATGCCGATGACTCTCTTTACATAGTAAATGACCTGGTTTCTCTTATCCTCCCGGCCGTCATAGGGGCAGACTCCCTTATCATTTTCCCGGTAAATCTGATGGTCGTTTCGACATTGATAGCCATACAAAAAGATAGCCACATCCCCTCTTTCCACCTGTCCGAAACGGTAATGAAGCCGGGAACCAAAAACACGGCTTCCCGCCATAATGGTATTTTCCATGGATCCTGTAGGAATGGTGGAATTAGCAATCACATAGTTGTTCAATATAAATGCAGCAATTCCCGCCACCAAAAGAATCTTCACCCACTCAAAAAGCTCTCCCATAAAGCTTTGGGGCTTCTTCCGACTGCTCTTTTTCTTATCCTGCTCTTCCTGCATAGCTTCTCCCTTTTTCTTATTCAAGAATAGTTCTCTTGTGTTTAAGAAGACTTTTTCTTATTTAAAAATCGTTCTCTTAAGAAGGATTTTCCTCGTTCTGCTGCTCTTGTCTTCTTGCGGTCATATACCGGTGCTCTTCCTCCAGCTCCTTATACAGCTGCAAAAGACTCCAATCCCTATTATGCTCCGTTTCCATACATTTTAAATCCACCCGGATGCCCAGTTTCTTTAAATCCGTTAAAAATTCTCCCACCTCCTTGGGGGAAAATCCGATGAATTTCAAGAGCTCCGCGTCCTCCGGCAGACTCAGTATTTCCTCTTCCGGTGCAGACAGCAGCCGAATCTTTCGGATGATGGCCACACCCCGGACCTTGTTTACTTTATCGACATCTTTTCGATGGATATAGAGTATTTTTTTCTCCATTTCCTCTCCTTCCCGGTAATTTCCTAGTTACGTTCTTGTCTTACCTCTTCCATAAACGCCGTCATTTCCTGTAAAAGAATCGGACGTACCTCTTCATTCAAGACTTCATGCCGTAATTTGGGGAAAATATGAAGCTTAAGCTTGGGATTTCCCAGCTGCTTTAACATAGCATAAAGACTGGCCGGCCCCTTGCCGTATTCTCCCACCGGATCCGCACCGCCGGAAAAAAGAAAGCAGGGAATATCCTTCAGCTTTTTGATTTCCGCATATTCGTTGACTCTTTCCAGAGCAGCCAAGAGGTCTGCATAAGCTCCCAGGGTAAAGCCCACTGCCAAAGGATCCCGGGCATTTGCCTGACTCACCTCTTCCTTAGTGCAAATCCAAGCCGATAGGCTCTTGGGATTTTGGATATGCCTGTTGAAATACTTCGCCAGAAGGATACTTTCCTTTAGCGCATCATCCTTGGCTCCCCGAAGCTTCTTTTGGACAGCAATGTAGCCCTGCACCGGAAGCAGTACAGGGCTTCCCCCTGCCGTACCGGAAAGCAGTAAGCCCTTTAAGTCTTCCCCATAACGTGCCGCATAGTCTCTTGCCAGGAAGGAACCCATGGAATGGCCAAAGAGAAAAATCGGCAGATTCGGAAACCATTTTTTTATCTGCAAGAGGCTTCTGTGAATATCATGAATAATACTTTCCCAGCCGGAGTTGTCTCCAAAGTAGCCGGGGATATTGGCGCTCTTTCCATGTCCCTGAATATCCATTCCGCACACCACATAGCCCTGCTTCGCCATGTACTCAAAAAGATAACGATATTTTCCGATATGCCCCTGCATCCCGTGGAGAACAAAAAGAATCCCTTTCTTTTCAAGGCTTTCCTCCTGCCACAGAACATTATAAATTTTCCCAAGCCCGTTACTGGCTTCCCTTTTCCACTCTCTTCTTTCCATCCTTCTCCTTTTGCTTTCTATCGGCTTTCACGAAAGCCTCCTATCAGGATTTTCAATATCCCCCATAATATCATGCTTTCCGCAGGAGATACAAGAAAAGAGCATCTTATCTCTTTACAATTTTTATAATTTTTTTCAAAGGAAGAAAGGGGCTGTTATAAAATAAAAAAGAATAAATAAGTTTTTGCAGTACAGGTCTAGTCGGGGGCACGCTCTCGCTAACCTCGCCTCCTAGCAGTACTAACTTCAAGCATCGCCTTGCTCGCTTTCAGTAAGTACTGAGGGGCTCAGATTACCCCCTTTTAGACCTGTACTGCAAAAACTTGCACCAAAATCCGATTTTATTACTGCCCCTTTCTTCCTTTTCCCTTTCTCCCTATTCTTTTCTTATACATTGTGCTATATTTAAAAGGTTACATTTGTTAAATTTTTTAAGACTTATGAAAGGAGGGTTTATGCTGATTTGCCCGATATGTGATTCTACCTTAGTGAATCGTGTTTGTCCGATTTGCAAAAGGATTGTGAAGAATCCCTGGGTTTTGGATGACCGGGTATTTATTAATCGCTCCCATTCTCTTCCGGATGATTTCTGTGAATATCATGGAAATGGGCGAAAAGTCACCTTATTAAACAAAGTGGATCACAAAGGCTCCTCGGTGATTTCTCCCAAGGTAAATCCCCTAAAACAAGCACACAATCCCAGTCAGTCTCAAATGGTGGATACGGTTATGAAGAAAACAACTCCGCCGAAACCGACATTTTCCTACAATAAGAAGAAAGGATAGAGATTATGCCATTTATTATTTTTTTAATCGTTATCGTTCTGTTAGTCAGCACCACGATTCGTATCGTACCGGAGGCCTGTGCCATGGTTGTAGAGCGTCTTGGACGTTTTCATAGCGTATGGCGTCCGGGTATTCATTTCCTGATTCCCTTTGCCGATCGTATTGCCAAGAGAATTAACTTAAAGGAGCAGGTAGCGGACTTCCCGCCCCAGCCGGTTATTACCAAGGATAATGTTACCATGCGCATTGACTCCGTTGTTTTCTTTGTGATTACCGATTCAAAGCTTTATGCCTACGGTGTGGAGAACCCCATTGCCGCCATTGAAAACTTAACCGCTACTACTCTTCGTAACATTATCGGTTCCATGGACTTGGATACCACTTTAACTTCCCGTGATGAAATCAACACCCAGATGCGTTCTCTTTTGGATGTGGCTACCGATCCTTGGGGAATCAAGGTTAACCGTGTAGAGTTAAAGAACATTCTTCCTCCTGATGCTATTCGTGAGGCCATGGAGAAGCAGATGAAGGCGGAGCGTGAGAAGAGAGAGGCTATTACTCTTGCAGAAGGTAACAAGGAAGCGGCAATCCGTACCGCACAGGGTAACAAGGAGGCAGCAATCCTGAATGCAGAAGCGGACAAGAAAAAGGTCATCCTTGCGGCGGAAGCCCAGAAGGAAAAAGAAATTCAAGAGGCTGAAGGTCGTGCTCAGGCGATTTTGAATGTGCAAAGAGCCGAGGCGGAAGGTATTCGTCTTTTGAAGGAAGCCGGTGCGGATGATGCAGTACTTCGGATTCGTAGTCTGGAAACCTTTGCCAAGGTATCTGAAGGAAAGGCTACCAAGATTATTATTCCTTCCGACATCCAGAACATGGCAGGCTTGTTAAACGGACTGAAGGAAAGCCTCAGTTCTCCCTCCTGCTCTTCCCTTTCCTCTGTTCCGGAAAACGAAAATGAGGAAGTATGATAAAAATTATCTTCTTTGATATTGACGGCACCTTGCGTCCCTTTGAAACCGGAGTGATTCCGGAGGACAGCAAGGCTGCCATCAAAAAAGTCCAAGATGCCGGTGTGCTTTGCGCCATCGCCACCGGCAGGCACTGGGTGGAGATTTACAATGAAGGCCTTGTGGAGGATATGTACTTTGACGCCTTTGTCACCCTTGACGGAGCCTATGACTATATTCTGCATCCGGAAAAGGCAAGACCCGTTTTCCAAAAGCAGGGGGCCAAAAAGCCGCAGGACTACCACTTCTTAATTGATGAGGCAGGCCAGCCCCTTCCCTACTTCGATCCTAAGAACGGAGAACTGCTTTTAGAGGAGTCT
>CALHIC010000016.1 GCA_938030845.1 uncultured Oribacterium sp.
TCCAGAGCCTTAAATAACGAAAGCATTCCTGTTTACGGTAAGGGGGAGAATGTTCGTGACTGGCTCTATGTAACCGACCATTGCAAGGCTATTGACCTCATTGTCCGTAAAGGAAGAGTGGGAGAGGTCTACAATGTTGGCGGACACAATGAAAGAACCAATCTTGAGGTTGTGAAGACGATTTTAAAGGCTTTAGACAAGCCGGAATCTCTGATTCATTATGTGACAGACCGTCCCGGACACGATATGCGTTATGCCATCGACCCCACGAAGCTGGAGACTGAGCTTGGCTGGAAGCCGGAATATACCTTTGATACCGGTATTCCCGTAACTATTCAGTGGTACCTGGATCACAAGGATTGGTGGGAGCACATCATTTCCGGAGAGTATCAGGATTATTATAAGAAGCAGTATGGAGAATAAGCATGAGAGTTTTCGTTACCGGCGTTAATGGGCAGTTAGGTCATGATGTGATGAATGAGCTGGCTCGAAGAGGCATAGAGGCGGTAGGCTCCGGGATTGAGCCGGAGTATGTGGGCATTATGGACGGAAGTCCGGTTTGCACGATGCCCTATGTGGGACTGGATCTGACCAATGAAGAGGAAGCCAGAAGAATTCTTACCGAAGAGAAGATTGACTGCCTGATTCACTGTGCTGCATGGACTGCGGTGGATGATGCGGAGGATCCGGAGAAAAGAGATTTTGTTTTTCGTATTAACGGAGAGGTTCCCGGAAGTCTTGCAAAAGTCATGAAGGACTTAAAGGGGAAGATGCTCTATCTTTCCACAGACTATGTTTTCTCCGGTGATGGAACAAAGCCTTGGGAAGAGGAGGAAAGAGATTTCCATCCCATCAATGTGTATGGAGCTTCCAAGCTTGCGGGAGAAGAGGCGATTCGAAAGGTTTTACCGGAGCATTTTATTGTTCGTATTGCCTGGGTTTTCGGCTTAAACGGAAAGAACTTTATTAAGACCATGTTACAGGTGGGTAAGAAGCATCCCAGTGTGCGAGTGGTTTCCGACCAGGTGGGAAGTCCCACCTATACCTTGGATTTGGCAAGGCTTTTGGTGGATATGGTGGAGACGGAAAAGTATGGTACTTATCATGCCACCAATGAAGGAGAGTACATTTCCTGGTATGACTTTACCAAGGCCATTTACGAAGAGGTGGGACTTTCCACGGAGGTGATTCCCGTTACTACGGAGGAGTACGGTTTAAGTAGAGCAAGACGTCCCTTTAACTCAAGACTGAGTAAAGAAAAGCTTAAGAGAGAGGGATTTCAGGGCCTTCCTCATTGGAAGGATGCTTTAAAGCGTTATTTACAGGCGTTAGAAGCGGAATAAAGAAGCTTTCTTTTATAGAAAGGAGAGAGGACCTGTTTGCAGATTCGGCAGACAGGTCCCTTTCCAAAAATAAGGGACAGAAGAACCCGGTAGAAGGGAACAGCAATATATTTTAAGCCGGAATGAAAAAATGTACTGGCTCAATTTGCAAAAAAGTTAAGGAGAAAAGATGGGAAAATATTTTGGAACAGACGGTTATCGTGGAGAGGCTAACGTAGATTTGACAGCGGATACCGCCTTTAAGGTGGGAAAGTTCTTGGCCTATTATTTTTCAAAC
>CALHIC010000017.1 GCA_938030845.1 uncultured Oribacterium sp.
AGCCTCCTGCTCATTGAGATTCGACCGGTAGCCGGCGTGCTTCCCATGGTTCTGGCCTTGGAAGAGGCTGGAATGGAGGGGGTATTCGTTTCGAAAGACAATGAGCAGGAGGCTAGGAACAGTGAAAGATTAAAGGTAATTTCCTGCTCTCATATCACAGAGCTTTTGGATATCTGTAAAATTCCTTATGGAAAAAAGGAGAAGAGAATAAATATAGGAGCAGGACCTTCTGTAGGAAGAAATGATGAAAGCTATGCAAACGGTAATGAAGAAGATCAAAATTTAGATTTCCAAGATGTTTTGGGACAAAGCTATGGAGTTAGAGCTGCATTGATTGCAGCGGCAGGACATCACGCCCTTCTTTTTTCCGGTCCTGCCGGGACGGGAAAGACGATGATTGCCAAGAGAATTCCCGGAATTTTACCAAAGATGAGTAAACAAGAGAAACTTGAGCTAACAAAGATTTATTCTATTGCATCTTGCCTTCCTTCTGAAAAGGGCTTAATAGAGAAACGACCCTTTCGTGCCCCCCACTCTGCTGTCAGTCAAAATACCTTGCTTGGCGGGATGTCTTCCGGAAGATTGATTCCGGGAGAATTGGCATTGGCAGGGAAGGGGGTGCTATTCCTGGATGAATTACCTTTATTTAAAAAAGAAAGCATTGAAGCGTTAAGTGGGCCTATGGAGGAAAAAAGAGTTACCTTACATCGCCTGCAACAATTCTTTTCCTATCCGGTGGATTGTCTTTTTGTGGCGGCGATGAACCCCTGTCCCTGCGGATATTTTCCGGATCGAAATCGATGTCATTGTACGCCGGGACAGATTCGAGCTTATCAACGGGGGATTTCCAAACCGATTCTGGAAAGAATGGATTTATGCGTATCCTTGCCGTCGATTACTTTGCAGGATGCATTGACCAAGGAGAAAGGGATTTCTTCGGCGATTTTAAGAAAACAGGTGGAAAAGGCAAGGAAAATGCAGGAAAGACGCTTCTTTCAAGAAGAGAAGATACGATGGAATGGAGATATGAATGTTACGGCAGTAAATAAATACTGTGAACTGGGAAAAGAGGAAGCGGAATACATGGAGAATATTTTTAAGCTCAAAAATCTCTCCATGAGAACCTATCATAAAATATTAAAGCTTGCCAGAACCATTGCGGATTTGGAAGAAGAGGAGAAAATTAATATGAATCATCTGGCGGAAGCAGTTTCTTACCGAGGCCTGGAGGAGGTATTGTTTTCTTTTGAGGGATAAGTATGGAAAAGAAAAATATAGAGCTGTCAATTAGAGAATTATTGCCTTTTCAAGAGGATTTTCCGAAACGATTAAGGGAAATTCCGGATAGTCCGGAATGCCTTTATTTAAAGGGCTTTCTTCCTAAAGAAGGAGAGCATACTGTGGGCATTATTGGAGCCAGAGATGGAACGGAATATGGAAAGGATATTGCAAGGTCTATCGCGAAAACTTTGGCCAAAAAAGGGATAGGCATTGTGAGCGGAATGGCTTACGGCATTGATTCCGCGGCGCATGAAGGGGCATTGGAAGGAAAGGGCAAAACCTATGCGGTTTTAGGCTGCGGAGTAAATATCTGTTATCCAAGCTGCAATTTTAGGCTGT
>CALHIC010000018.1 GCA_938030845.1 uncultured Oribacterium sp.
ATTGGGAACTTAATGATTAAAAGTAAGTTGATTATATCTAAAAAGTGCTCGGTCTGAGCACTTTTTCTTTTGGGGTGTTTTTTGCTCTGAATCAGACGATACAGAGCACGGAAGAAGTTAGAACTAAAAGTATGGAGAATAATATACAGCATAGATGTAAATATTGCTTAGATAGTTGGACTATTGTCCTTGAAATACTCTTGTAAATAGGATATCATTAGTTCGGATAAAGCGAAATAATGAAAAGGAGACTTTGACATGATCGTATTAGACTTTGAGCTAAAGGGAATTTATGGATTCAATGATTTTCATATCAATTTCAGTTATCCCAAAAAGATTGTCAATTCGATTATCGATCAGGAATATCTGAAAGGAAGAGAGCGGTTTCGCTATAAAAAGGCTGTAATTCTTATGGGTGCAAATGCTACAGGAAAGACCAGCCTTGGAAAGGCTTTGCTTCGTATTTTCGGATATATGACTGATGGAAATCCAACACCGCTGTATGAGATGGTTTCAGGCGATAAGGGATACTTCAGTATTGATTTTGTAAATGGTGATTACCGCCTGCAGCGGTTGTCAGCTCAGATTGATGCTTCTAATCAGGAAATTGACATTCAGTATCAGACCGCAGACATTGATACGATGGATTCATATGAAAAATGTGTAAAGAAGCTGAAAGATCAAACAATAGAGGCGACCAGAACCGCTACAGCACTTAAGAAGCTGGTAGGTGCTGTTCGATATCGTTTTGCATATCCTGAAATAGAAAAATCTTTGAAACTTACAGGTGCAAATAAAAGCAGTTTGTTGAAGACACTGCGTGCTGTTATTGGAACGCTTGATCCTACATTGCAGGACGTTAGTTTATCAAAAGATTTGAAGGATACCTTTATTATTCGGCGCGGTGGAACGGAAATCATCATTCAGGAAGGTAAACTGCTGAATCGGGAGATACTGTCCAGTGGTACAGCAGAAGGAATAGATGTCGCAATGTTCCTTGCTGCAATGGCGACAAAAGAAAGCAGTTTCTATTATTGTGATGAACATTTTTCTTATATTCAGAGCGATATTGAAAAACGGATTTTCGGTATTATGCTGGATCGTATCGGAGACGATGAACAGTTGATTTTTACAACGCATAATACAGATATGCTGGATTTGAACCTGCCGAAACATAGTTATGTGTTTTTGCGTAAGCATCTGGAGGAAGGTGTATATCAGGTTTCTGCTGTTTCTGCATCGGATGTACTGAAACGAAATACAGACTCTTTACGCTGTGCGGTCGAGAATGATGTGTTTGCCTCGCTTCCGCAGGATTCCTTTTTGGACGAGTTGGAAATGGGGTGGGAAGATGAACAATAAGTGCATCTATTATGTAGAAGGCCCCTGTGAACAACAACTGATTGTGGCCTTAAAAGAAGCACCCTTTTTTATTCCTCCACCTCTCCGATGATATACATGGTCATTCTGGCGGTACAGAAGAGCTTATCGTCCTCATCTTTAACCGTCACATCCTGCACTACCGTGGTTTTTCCCTTGTGCAGAGCATTACATTCCACAAAGAGCTTTGTGGCTCCCGCCGGGCGGACGTAATTGATGTTGCCGGAGAGGGTGACATTTTTTACCCCGTAGGCATAGGCGGCCATGCCGGAGGCAATATCGCAGAGGGTGTAAAGGGCACCGCCATGAACGGCACCATAATGATTCAACATTTTCTCTGTAGCTTCAATGCTGTAGAGGCAGTGTCCCGGCTCGATTTCTAAAAGCTCTATCTTGTCAAAGCCGGATAATTCCTGAATATGGGCACGAACGCCCTCCATTACCTTTTCTCTCATTTTCATCCCCTTTTTACATCCCTATGTGCGGAAGAAATAGATGATTCTTCTACGCACAGGATTCATCTATACATCAGAATTGTTTTGTGAAGTCTATAGCGAATACGGCTTTCCGGGAAAATGCAGAACGTGCTTTAGCCGTTTCGGGCATTTAGTATAGCATTTCTTTTCCGTAGTTAAAATGCCTAATTGGGCGATTCCTGTTTTTAATATTTGCTTGCGTCATGGGAAAAGTTTAAGTTATTTTACTTTCGAATAGAAACTATACGAAAAACTCTAATTTTTTGCAAAAATTCTATAAACTTAAGAAAAATTCCTTTTCAAGAAAACGAAACTACAGTAGTATGTGAACTGGAAAAAAGCTCTATTTTTTTGAAAAGGAGAATGATTATGAAGAAGCCGGACAAAAACAAGATGGGAAGAATCGGGAAGATGCTTGTCTTAGGAACAGCTTTACTAAGCATGGCAACTCCTATGGCTGCTTTTGCCAAGACCGACAGAGTGGATACTCCGGGTACCTGGCGGAAGCAGGGAGAGAAATGGCAGTTTGTCAGAGAATACGGTGCACCGGAAAAGGGCTGGCTGGTGTATAAGAATAACTGGTATTATCAGAGCCCAGTAGAGGATTTGATGGAAACAGGCTGGCTGAACCTTCAGGGAAAGACTTATTTTCTCAGTACGGAAAATAATGCAAGCTTCGGGCATGTTGTTACGGGTTGGCAGTGGATTGACGGCTATTGCTATTATTTTGAAGAGGCGGATCAGGCAGATTACGGTGTTCTGTTCACCGGGGGAAGAACCAAGGATGGCTACTATGTGGATGCCAATGGTCGTTGGTTAAACGGTGCAGGAGGAGAGCCTGTTTATATCAGCGGTAAGGGACTATCTGCAGCGGTGTCCGATCAGCAGGTAGCCGGTGTCAGCCGTAGTATTCCTTCCGGAAATGCAGGTCAGGTGGCCGGTGTAAGCCGTTCCGGCGGTAGCTCTTCCGGCGGTTCTGTAAGCAGAGGAGGCTCAAGCAGTTCTTCCGGCGGCTCCACAAGTGGAAGCGGCTCAAGCAGTAGTTCCGGCAACTCCACAAGCGGAAGCACCTCCGGTGGAAATGCAGGAAATACAGGAGCTAATGCCGGCAATAATACCGGAAACCCTACGGACAATACAGGTAATTCCGGAAATACTGCTTCTTCTTCAAACCTTCCAAAGGAAGAGGATGGAAAGCCTGAGGAGAAGCCGGGAACCGGAGACAATGGCAATACTGAAGAAAAGCCCGGCACCGGAGAGAGTGGAAAGCCGGAAGAGAATCCTACACCGGAACAACCTGAGGAAAAGAATGTTATTAAGCTGGTGGGAGAAGCCAAGGTTAATCAGGATGTGAAGCTGTATGTGTCTAAGGATATTATGGATAGCATCGCGTTTGTTTACATCGGTTTTCAGCCGATTTTACCGGAGTCTCATCGTGAGAACGAGCCTAGCTACTCCTTGGATCGGGAAAAGCAGATTCTGACTCTTCCCAAGAGCTTGTTTAAGGAAAGTAAAAGCTATATTATCTCTATCCAGGCCGGAGGTATTCAGCCTTTCCATGACATTACAGTAGATGTAAAAGACGATGTGGAAGTACCTTTTACAGCAGAAAAGGGTGAGCCGGAGGTGCTGAATAAGGGGATTCTTTTAGGCCCTACTTATGCAGCCTTGAATGAAGAAGGGGACTTACATGCTTTTCGAGTTACCTATGTTCCCGGAAAAGGGATGCCGGAAAAGCCCTGGTGGACAACGCGTTTAAAGTCTGTGGTGGTAGAGAAAACCCTCTATGAAAGAGTAAACTCCGAGAATGAGTTTTTAGAGAAGAAGGATGTGTATTACATTGTGCCTGAGGATGCGGAAACAGGCGCCAATACCATTCTTTTGTCCGATTCCGCATTTGAAGATAAGGAGAATTTCGATCTGATGTTGGAGTCTGAGAACCCACTGGAAAGTGTGATTTGGGATATGAAAGGATAAATCGAAGCGAAGGATTTTATTGTATTTTCATTCCGGTCGAAATATAGTAGGGAAGAAGTGACAAAATATGCTCGGAATTCTATGCTAAGCGAAAGCCGGTCTTTTATCTTATGAGAAAAGCCCGGATTAGCGGCAGAAAACCGGAAAGAGAGTATTAATGGAAGATAAAAATCTGGATCAAAAGCTTTCGGAGAATCATTCGGAAGAAACGAAAGTATTGGATAGGAATTTAGAAGTAGACGTTATAACGGAATCCGGCGCATCAGAAGTTGATACAGCACAGGAGAATCCAAAGGACATCGGTGAAAACGGGGAAAAGGCAGCGGACAAGCCAAAATCAAAGAAGAAAAAGAAGCAAAGCTTTATTCATTATCTGATTCCCACGGTGCTGTTTATTTCCATGATTGTCTTTGGCGGCCTGTTCCTCCGGGACTTTCTGGAATATCGGGCGGCGGAGGATGAATACGCTTCCCTGCAGGATCATATCGTGATTTCCGAGGAGCCGAAGAAGGAGACGCCGAAGAAAGAGAAGGCCGGTGAGGACGAATTTGATGATGAGGCAGAAGAGGAGCCTGTGGATCTGCTCCATCCTCATTTTCAGATTGACTACGGTGCTCTCTCCGGGGTAAATGCTGATTTCACCGCAGTTTTGCATGTGCCTGCCCTTTCCATCACCTATCCGGTGGTGAAGAGTAAGGACAATGAAGAGTATCTGCATAGAACCTTTGAGGGAAAGGCAAACTTTGCCGGATCTATTTTCCTGGATGCCAATGCCA
>CALHIC010000019.1 GCA_938030845.1 uncultured Oribacterium sp.
CCTCTAAGGTTCTATGCAATAATTTCTTCAATACCTGCATCTCCTCTTCGCTAAGAGATATGCAAGCCCGCATCCCCTCCGGAATGCTCAAGGCTTTTTGCTTTAGTGCCTCTCCCTCTGCACTAATGCGCACACAAAGAGCTCTCTCATCCTCCTGATTGCGAGAGCGTGTGAGTAATCCTTTCTGCTCCAATCTTTTCAAAAGGGGCGTCAAGGTTCCGGAATCCAGATATAGGGCTTCTCCCAAATCCTTTACCCGCACTTCTTTTTTCTCCCAAAGCACCATCATGGCAATATACTGGGTATAGGTTAGGTCCAATGGATCCAAAAACGGCTTATATTTTCTTGTGACTTCCTTGGCACAAGCATAAAGGGGAAAACAAAGCTGATTTTCCAGTCTCAAACTTAAGTCGCGATCTACTTTCATTTATAGTCCTTTTTCGTTGATATAGCTTACTGCTGCAAGTCCTGCTACTGCACCGTCGGAAGCTGCTGTTGCCAGCTGACGGATAGCCTTGGTTCTACAATCTCCTGCGGTGAAAATGCCGGGAGTCTTGGTTAAGGTACTTTCCCCTGCAGAAATGTATCCCTTACCGTCTAATTCTACCAGTTCAGAGAAGGCCTGATTGTCCGGCGCCTGTCCGATGGCCACAAATAAACCGTCCACCTTCAGGGTTCTCTCTTCTCCATCCTTGTTCGCCACTACAACACCGGTCAAACCGGAGGCATCACTTTCCAGTCTCTTTACGGTGGAATTCAAAACCAGTTCCACATTGGGCTTTGCAACCAAACGATCTACTTCCGCCTTGTCCGCTCTGAATTCGTCCCTTCTGTGAATCACATAAACCTTCTGCACATAGTTGGAAAGGAAGGTAGCATCCTCCACTGCTGTGTTTCCGCCGCCGTTTACCGCTACCACCTTGCCACGGTAGAACATTCCGTCACAGGTTGCACAGTAGGAAATGCCCTTTCCCACCAGTTCCTCTTCCTTTTCCACGCCAAGGCTTCTGTTCTTGGCACCGGTAGCAAGTATTACGGTTTTTCCTTCGTAGCTCTTATCCTTAGTCTTTACTTCCTTGAACTGTCCCTTGTCTTCAATTCCCTCAACCTTCTCAAAAGCAAACTCTGCGCCCAGATTTTTTGCCTGATTATAAAGATTGGTAGCAAACTCAAAACCGGAAATCTTCTGGATTGCCGGATAGTTTTCAATTTCCGGAGTGTTGATAATCTGTCCGCCGTAAGAAGCCTGCTCTAAAACCAATACGCTTTTTCCGGCCCTCAGTCCGTAAATAGCAGCGGATAATCCTGCTGTTCCCGCTCCTACAATGATAATATCATGCATTGTTTTTCTTTCCTTTCTATGACTCTGCTTTTCTACAAGAAAAGGGCGACCGCAGTCACCCTCTTCTTCCCCTCCTTATAGAGGATATATCTTATGACCCAAACTACTCATCTTCCCTAAAGAATAGACTGCTTTCCTTCTTTAAAGAAAATATGCTCCGTTAAATTACTTTAAAAGATCTAAAACCTGTTCCTTCTGAATAAATCCTGTATTCTGCTTGTAGACCTGGCCATCCTTAAATACGATTAAGGTTGGGATAGCACGAACACCGTAGCGAGCCATCAAGTCCTGCTCTTCATCGGCATTAACCGCGTATACCTTAAAGCCCTGTGCCTCAGCTGCAATCTCTCCGATAATTGGAGAAAGCATCTTACAAGGTCCACACCAGTCTGCCCAGAAATCCACTAATACCGGCTCCTTGGACTGTAGTACCTTCTCTTCAAACTCTGCTGCAGTAATATTTGGTGCTGACATATTCATTCCTCCTTAAACAATTATAAAAGTAATTATTGATTTTCTTTACAGGTTTGATTGTACGCAATTAAATAGGATATGTCAAGTTCTCATTTCTAAAGAGTTTATAAAGTACAGAATATCCTCCTGTATAGCATTAAATTTGTAAGTCTGCATTATTTAACATTCCTTTAAACAGGTCATGATACATATCTCTTAAAGACTCTTCTATTTTGGATATTGTAGATATTTTATTTCCTGCATCTTTCGAAGATGCTCCACAAAAATAAAAAGCTTCATGATTTGTACCATAGTCAATAGCAAGATATCTATCATGATACATTGTTCCTGCGTTTTTTATTTTCAATTGGATGTTGGGATAATCTTGTTTAAAGTCATTTAAAATACTCCGCGTGAGCATATCCTTGTTTTTCAAATTTTCGCTAAAGACTATAATTTCAACATTATCTTTAGCAGCTCTCAATAATTCCAGTGTTTTTAGACCTATGTAGTTATCAATTAAGAAAATGCTTTTCTTTGCAGACTTATATACTGTAGTATAGGCAAGATCAGCTTCAATCTTCTCTCCGTTCATCAGCAGAAAATGTTTATAGCTATTCGGATCTATAAAGTTATCCATTACTTTTTTAAAGTCTTCCTTTGATGCCAAAGTGCTTATCTTATTATTAAGTGTTGCTATATCTCTGGTATTCTGTGTCGTCTGTGCTGCTACTTGTATAAACGCTTTGGCATCGATAAACTCACTGTTTTCAACAAGGAAATCCTTCATCTGCTTAAACATTCGTATCAATGCCTTGCTTTGTTTTGTGGCAAGTTCCCCTTTTAACACAGTCATTAGCATATAAATTCCTTGCTCTGTAAAAGCGTAGGGGAGATATCTTCTACCGCCAGGGGTTGAGGTGAAATTTTTGCACCTCAAATTCTCAAACTCTACTCGAGTAAGTTGAAACATGAAATCTTCACCTTCAAATTTCTCAATATTATTTTTTACCTGTCTATTAAAGTATCTTGTCTCATAGCCATATATCTCAGCTAAATCTCCATCAATCATTACTTTTTGACCACGAACAAGATGGATTTTTTCTTTTAAAGCTGTA
>CALHIC010000020.1 GCA_938030845.1 uncultured Oribacterium sp.
TATTTAATGGCATTGCTGATTAAGTTGTCAAAAAGTCTTGCCAAAAGGTCACCATCTCCCTCAATCAAAAGGGATTTTACATTGGCGGAAAAGTCATAGGAGAGATTGTTCTTCTCAAAATTCGGATAGCTTTCCTCCACCAGCTGAGATAAAAGCTGAACCAAATCCAAGGTACTTAGGTTCATATTCAGCTTCCCATAGGATAATTTGGTAAAGCCAAAAAGCTCTTCGATTAGTTTTTGTAAACGGAGAGCTTTGTTATATACGATTTCAATATAATGTTTTTTCATTTCCTCCGGAACCATCTGGCTGTTTCGAAGCAAGTCCAGATAGCCCAAAATAGAGGTGAGTGGGGTTCTTAAATCATGGGCAATATTGGTGATCAAGTCTGTTTTAGACTGTTCGTTTTCCCTCTCCCGTTCAATATGGGAGGACAGCTCCTCTTCCATAAGACGAATGCTTTCCGCAATATGCGCCAGCTCTCCTTCTCCGGAAATGGCAATATCTGTATGAAAATCTCCGGCGGAAATCTGCTTCACACCCTGGGCCAGAGTCTCAATATCTCTTGCCGTCTTTCTTTGCAGAAAGAGAAAAATGATGGTAAAAATCAAAATCCCAACCAGCACAAAAAGCAAAATACTGACGGTGCTGACAAAGGCAAAGCGTTGTACAAGGGGATTGTCATTTCCGATTTGCACCAGATAATTGGTATAGGAGCCGATATTTAAAACCAAAAAACATTCGATAACCGCTGTAAAAAGGGCGGAAATTCCCACATGAACCAACAGTTGCATGAAATAGCCCCGACCGAAATGGTGGGGTAAACTCGTCTTCTTCAACGCCAAGACCCCTACTTTTCAATCTTATAGCCAACGCCCCAAACGGTGGTGATAATCTTGTCCTCTCTCTGATCCTCTTTCATCTTTCCTCTCAGACGACGGATGTGTACCATAACCGTATTATTGGCCTCATACACCTTTTCATTCCAAACCTTTTCAAAAATCTCATCGGTGGAGAAAACTTTTCCGGGATGAGATGCCAAAAGAAAGAGAATATCGAACTCGATGGGGGTAAGCTTAATGTCCTCATCGTCAATCAATACCTTATGATTATCCTTGTTAATCAGCATATTCCGAATGTGAATCTCATTATTCACATAATTGGGTCCTGCATTGGGATTTAACTGGGTATAGCGTCTTAACTGAGACTTTACCCTGGCAGTAAGCTCTAAAGGATTAAAGGGCTTAGTCACATAGTCATCCGCCCCGCCGGTTAAGCCTACAATCTTGTCCAGATCCTCGGACTTTGCAGACAGCATAATCACGGGGATATTGGAGCTTTCTCGAATCTTACGGCACATCTCCAGTCCGTTCATTCCCGGCATCATCACATCCAAAAGCACCAGATGAATCTCTTCCTGAGACAAAATCTGTAAGCCTTCCTCCGCATTATATGCCTTAAAAACCTTATATCCGTCAGACACCAAGTAAATTTCCACTAACTCGGCAATCTCTTTCTCATCGTCTACTACCAATATATTAATTTGCTGCATATTACCTCCTCGCTACAGTTTGTCCTAGTGTACTGGATAATTGTGAAAAAAGAAAGACTATCTACTTTCTAAGTTCTTGCATTTTCGTTCCAAAAAACTTAATTTTTATGTTTTGAACTCTTTAGAAGGATAATTTCCTAAAACTCTAAAATCAACACCCTCTTCCTGTAAACAGCTCAAGGCATTCAACACTTCCTTTTGCTCTAAATTCCCAAGAAAATCTACATAGAAGCAGTAAGAAAACTCACCATCCCCCACCGGTCTGGACTGAATCATGGTAAGAGTCAGTCCGTTAAACAAAAAGTTCCCTAAGATATGGTACAGACTTCCCACTGCATGGGGCAGAGAAAAGGAAATGCTGATCTTTCCTGCATCCTTTGAAAACACCGCTTCTTTTCCTAAAATGAAAAAGCGGGTAGTGTTCTCTTTTTTACTGAGATTTTCCTCTAAAATCGAAAGACCGTACTCTAAGGCCGCCTCCCTGCTGCACAGAACCCCGGCTCCCTCTTCCCCAGTCTCCATAAGATTCTTAGCGGCAATCGCTGTATTTAAACTGGGAATTCCCTGTATTTCCGGATACTTCTGAAAAAAGTCTGCACACTGGGACAGGGCCTGGGGATGGGAATAGACTCTTTTTATGTCGGAGAAAGACTGTCCAGGAATTGTTGCCAGGCAATGGGAGACCGGAAATTCGATTTCCTGCACCACATAAAGCTTAGGATGCTTAGCCAGAAGATCGAAATTGTCCTGTACCATGCCGTAGGTGGAGTTTTCCATGGGCAAAATGGCATAATCCGCCCTTCCTTCTTCCAAAGCGGAAAGCACCTCCTGAAAATGTGTGCAGGCTATCATATTTTCCTTTTGGAAAAAAATTCTTCCCGCAAGATAGGAGTAGGCTCCCTCCGCGCCCTGATACACCAGGCTTTTCCCGGAAAAAGGAAGACAATCCAGCTTTTGAAAACCGGGGGAAAAGCCTCTTCCCCGTTCCAAAAGCATACCGATTTGCTTTCTTCTGGACATACTCATCATTTCTTGAAAAAGCTCGGTAATGGATTCCTGCAGCTTCGGGTCCTCCACGTAGCTTCTTGCCACCTGAAGCTTTTCTTTTTCCCTCTTACTGTCCAGAACAGCCTTTCCGGTATTCAGCTTGAATCTTGCCACATCCTCCACAAGACTCATTCTTTTTTCGAAAAGAAGATAAAAGCATACTCAGATAAAAAACGCTCATCATGATTGGTAGACCTAATATGGTCTTTTCAGTGAAAAAAATTGTCAAGTAAGCTGAAAAAACTACCCCAAAGACAAAACTACTAAGCAGACTCACAAAGATCAGCCCCTCAAATAAAAACGGAGTATGTTTGGTCCGCACGTATTCCCCGAAAGCCAACATAGTGCGTTTGATATTTCCTGTCATAAACGCATTGTTATAGGCAATGCCAGAAACCTGACCAAAGGCTGTTGTCACTAGTCCCATACAAAAAGCAAGGGGAGGAACAATGTAGATATTGTCAACCGTTAAGGGAACAAAGCCTATAATCAAGGACAAAATAGCAAGCGGGAACAGCGATAAGATTGGTTTTTTTACCACACGTAATTTTTCCTTATAGACTGTCAGCAAAAAGACACCCATCATGAAAGAAAGCAAGGTCATGACTTTTGTACTTGCATCTGATACATTATCTTGAATGAGTCCAACGGAAAGAAATACAACATTTCCCGTTTGTCCAGCAACCAAGGTATTCCCCCTTACAATAAACGTATAGGCATCCACATAACCTGCACAGAAAGTCAAAAAAAGCGCCAATCTTTTTGAATGACGAGAAATTTTTCTCATAGGTAATAATCTCATACTAAACTCCTAAATATACTGTAACTATTGTACCATTTTTTCTAGAAATTTCGAAGCTTCAAAGCAAAAGAATTCTCTCAACTTAGCGAGTTGACTCTTTCTATGATATAATGAAATCAATTATTACTGACAGAAAAAGGAGTTTCCATGCTAAAACTAGGTATAATCGGAACTGGCGCAATCAGCCATCATTTTATCGATGCAGCCCATACTAGTGGAGAATACCAACTAGTTGCAGTCTATTCAAGAAAAATTGAAACTGCAGAAAAGTTTGCTTCTCACTATCAAGATGTAACATTATTTGACCAGTTAGAAGATTTTTTCAAACACCCTTTTGATGTCGTCTATATTGCTAGTCCAAATTCCCTACACTTTAGTCAGGCTAAAATTGCCTTAGTTGCTGGAAAACATGTCATCCTTGAAAAACCAGCTGTGACTCAGCCAAAGGAATGGAAAGATTTATTGCAAACAGCTCAGAAAAATCAACGGTTTATCTTTGAAGCGGCACGAAACTACCACGAAGAGGCTTTCGCTACAATTAAAGACTTTCTTGCAGACAAACATGTTTTAGGAGCAGACTTTAACTATGCTAAATATTCATCTAAGATGCCTGAACTCCTTGCTGGCAATACTCCTAACGTTTTCTCAGACCGTTTTGCAGGTGGCGCACTTATGGATCTTGGTATTTATCCGATTTATGCAGCTGTTCGCTTGTTTGGAAAACCGACTCATGCAACCTATCAAGCTCAGAAACTAGATAATAGTATCGATTTAAACGGTGACGGCATGCTCTACTATCCTGACTATCAAGTACACATCAAAGCAGGAAAGAATATCACTTCTAATCTTCCTTGTGAGATTTATACTACTGATGGAACCTTGACACTTAATACAATCGAGCATGTCCAATCAGCTATTTTTACAGACCATCAAGGAAATGAAGTTCAACTTCCTATCCAGCAGGCTCCTCACACCATGACTGAGGAAGTTGCTGCTTTTGCAAACATGATCAAGCAAGCAGACCTGACTCTCTACCAATCTTGGATTGATGATGCGACACATGTCCACAACCTACTTTACACCATGCGCCAGAATGCTGGCATTAGATTTGAGGCAGAAAAATGAAAACCAAACTACCTACCGAATGG
>CALHIC010000021.1 GCA_938030845.1 uncultured Oribacterium sp.
GGTAAAATTAGCTAAGATTGTATCCTTAAGCAATGATATTAAGATGCGCTTGGCAGCGGCGGATATCCGAATTGAAGCGCCTATTCCGGGAAAGTCTGCGGTAGGAATTGAAGTTCCCAATAAAAACAGCCAAGTAGTATATTTGGGAGATATTCTGTCTTCTCCCGCCTTTCAGGAAAACAAGATGAAGCTGGCCTTTGGTGTGGGAAAAGACATTGGAGGCAAGGTGGTGGTAACGGATATTGCCAAGATGCCCCACTTACTGGTGGCAGGAGCTACGGGAGCGGGAAAATCCGTTTCCATCAACACCCTGATTATGTCCATACTCTATCGTTACAGTCCGGAAGAGGTCAGGATGATTATGGTGGACCCTAAAGTGGTGGAGCTTCAGGTATATAACGGCATTCCTCATTTGCTGATTCCGGTGGTTACGGATCCGAAAAAGGCTGCTGCGGCATTGAACTGGGCTGTGGCGGAGATGACAAGTCGCTATAAGAAATTTGCCGCATACGGTGTAAGAGACTTATCCGGCTACAACGAAAAAATACGTGGCCTTAGCGAGGAAGAAAGAGAGAAGGAGGGGCTTTCCGTTCTTCCCCAGATTTTAATCATTATTGATGAGCTTGCGGATTTAATGATGGTATCGGCGTCGGAAGTTGAGGATGCTATTGTCCGACTAACGCAGCTGGCAAGAGCCTGCGGAATGCATTTGATTATTGCCACCCAAAGACCTTCCGTCAATGTCATAACGGGACTGATTAAGGCAAATGTTCCTTCCCGTATTGCCTTTTCCGTAAGTAGCGGAGTGGATTCCCGTACCATTATCGACATGAATGGAGCGGAAAAGCTTCTGGGAAAGGGAGATATGCTTTTCTTCCCCCAGAACTTACCCAAGCCGATTCGAGTACAGGGAGCCTTTGTATCGGATGAGGAAGTGGCTAAGGTAACGGAGTTTTTAAAGTCTCAAGGAGAAGCGGAGTACAACCATTCCATCTCCAAGAGTCTGGAGAAGGAAGCTACGGAAGAGGTCGGAGGAAGTCAAAGTGACCGGGATGAGCTTTTTGCGGAGGCCGGATCACTGGTGATTGAAACGGACAAGGCAAGTATCGGCTTTTTACAAAGAAAATTCCGCATCGGTTTTAATCGGGCGGCAAGGATAATGGATCAGTTGGCTGCGGAACATGTCGTTGGAGAGGAGGAAGGCACCAAGGCCAGAAAGGTTTTAATGAACATGGAAGAATTTGAGGAGTTACTGTCTACAGAAAGGATGGAGTAAATGAAATCAGATTTAGAAATTGCTCAGGAAGTTACGCTGCAACCAATTGCTTTAGTGGCTAAGAATTATGGGATTTCCGAAGAGAATCTGGAACTCTACGGAAAGTATAAAGCAAAATTATCCCAAAGCTTTTGCTCTGCTCAGGAAGGAAAGCAGAAGGGAAAATTGATTCTGGTTACCGCTACAAATCCTACCCCCTTAGGAGAGGGAAAGACTACGGTATCTATCGGCTTAAATGATGCGTTGAACCGTTTAGGAAAGAAAAGTATTGTGGCATTAAGAGAGCCCAGCCTTGGACCATGCTTCGGCGTAAAGGGGGGAGCTGCAGGCGGAGGCTACGCTCAGGTTGCCCCCATGGAGGACATTAACCTTCATTTTACGGGAGATTTCCATGCCATCACTTCTGCCAATAACCTATTGGCCGCAGTTTTGGATAATCATATTCATCAGGGTAATGCTTTAGAGATTAACCCCAAAAAGATTCTTTGGAAGCGTTGTTTGGATATGAATGACAGAGTTTTGAGAAATATTATCGTTGGATTGGGAAATCAGGCGGACGGTGCTATGAGAGAGGATCATTTCCAGATTACGGTAGCCTCCGAAATCATGGCGATTCTTTGTCTGGCCAAGGATATGAAGGATTTACAGGAGCGTTTAGACAAAATCGTAGTAGCCTATAACAAGAAGGGCGAGAGAGTCTATGCAAAGGATTTGGAATGTACCGGAGCTATGGCGGTTCTTTTAAAGGATGCTATGCAACCTAATCTTGTGCAAAGTTTGGAAGGAAACCTTGCCATTATCCATGGTGGACCCTTTGCTAACATTGCCCACGGATGTAACTCCATAAGGGCCACCAAGATGGGCTTGGCTTTAGCGGATTTTCTGGTTACCGAAGCAGGCTTCGGTGCCGACCTGGGAGCGGAGAAGTTCTTTGATATTAAGTGTGCGGCAGCCGGATTAACGCCTTCTTGTGCTGTCATCGTAACTACCCTTCGTACCTTAAAATACTACGGCGGACTTCCGAGAGAAGAGATTTCCAAGGAGAATCGTGAAGCCTTGGAAAAGGGCTTAGAGAACTTGGAAAAGCATATCGAAAATGTAAAGAAATTCGGTGTTCCTGCAGTTGTGGCAGTAAATCGTTTTGCTACAGATACTGAGGGGGAGCTTTCGTTCTTAAAGGATTTCTGTGCACAGAGAGGCGTTCGCTGCGCCATCATGGAAGCTTACGGAAAGGGAAGTGAAGGAGGAGAAGAGCTTGCTAAGGCAGTACTGGAAACTGTGGAAGCCGGGGAAGTGAATTTCCATACTTTGCAAACTCCAGAGCAGAGGATTTCTCAGAAGATTGAACTCCTGGCGAAGGAAATTTACGGTGCCGACGGGGTAGAGTATTCGAATAAGGCTAAAGAGGAATTAAAGAAGCTGGAAGAATCCTGCTATTCCAATCTTCCGATTTGTATGGCAAAGACGCCCTACAGCTTATCCGATAAGCCGAATCTTTTGGGAAGACCTAAGAATTTCCGTATTGAAATTCGTGAACTTTCCCTCTCCGCCGGAGCAGGATTTGTGGTATGCTTAGCAGGCGATGTTATGACGATGCCGGGGCTGCCAAAGGAGCCGGCAGCAAAAAAGATTGGCTTTGAAAATGAAAAGATTGTAGGAATTTTCTAAGGAGGCATAGATGAAGGGCTGGTTGTCTTGTTTAAGCGAAGCGAAGGTCCTTCGGGGAGATGGAGAGAGGGAGGAATTTTCCTCCCTCTCCTATGATTCTCGAAGAGCTAAGGCAGGGGATTTATTTCTTTGCATGAAGGGAAGTACCATGGATTCCCATGACAAAATTCCGGAGCTTTTGGAAAAGGGTGTTCGAGTATTTGTGGTGGAGAAAAATCTTCCTGATTTACCGAAGGAAATGCAGGATAGGGAAGACCTTTGCATTGTACAGGTGGAAAATGGCAGAAAGGCTTTAGCGGAGCTGTCAGCCTTTTATTTTTCCTACCCCTCCAAGGAGATGCTGATGATCGGCATCACCGGTACCAAGGGAAAAACCACAACAGCCAGTATGGTGCGGGCAATTCTTACGGAAGCGGGCTACAATTGCGGTCTCATCGGAACCACCGGAATCGATTACGCGGGCATCCACGAAGAAAGCAGAAATACCACCCCGGAATCCTATACTTTGCAGGAAACATTCCGAAAAATGAAGGAAAAAGGCTGTAATGCCGTGGTTATGGAGGCTTCCTCCCAGGGCTTTAAGATGCATAGAACCGACGGTATTCTTTTTGATTATGGTATTTTTACCAATATCGAAGAGGATCATATCGGAGAAAATGAACATAAAGACTTTGCGGAGTACAAGTATTACAAGTCCAGAATTTTCACCCAGTCTAAGACGGGACTGGTGAATCTTGATGCGGATTTTTCTGAAGAATTCATGGAAAATGCAGAGTGCCCCTGTTTTAGCTTTGCCTTGAAAAAACAGGCTGATTTTATGGCTACGGAGATTGAAGACTTACATCGGCATGATTTTCTGGGCTGTAGATTCCATTTTCGACATGGAGAAGAGGATTGGGAAATTTGGAACCACCTGCCGGGAAGATACAATGTTTACAATGCCTTAGCGGCGATTTCTTTAGCATCCCTTTTAGGCATAAAAAAAGAAGTGGTGCAATCCGCCTTACGGAAGATTCAGGTAAACGGAAGGATGGAGGTTGTGCTGCAAAGAGGGGGCTACACTGTTTTGGTGGACTATGCCCACAATGCCATGGGGATGAAGAACCTTTTGGAAACCCTGAAGGCCTACAAGCCGAAACGCCTGATTGTAGTCTTTGGCTGTGGCGGAAACCGTGCTAAGGAAAGACGTTACGGTATGGGAGAAGTGGCAGGGGAGATGGCGGATTTTACCATCCTTACTGCAGACAATTCCCGTTATGAGAAAACTATGGATATTATTTCCGATATTGAAAGCACATTGTCCAAGAAGACAAAGAACTATGTAAAGATTGAGGACCGTAGAGAAGCCATTCGTTATGCCTTAGAACAGGCTGAAGAGGGAGACTTGATTGCGGTTATCGGAAAAGGACATGAAGAATATAATGAGGTAAATGGAACATTTACCCGTTTTGTAGATAGAGAAGTGATTTTGGAAGAGGCGGAAAGAGAGGGAAAATAAGATGCAGATTCCTTTTTCGGAGATATTTTCCTCTGTAGATAAGATTGTTTTGGATTCCCGGGAGGATTGCAGTAAGGGACTCTTTGTTCCCATCAAGGGAGAAAAGCAGGATGGACACCGCTTTATCCCCATGGCTATAGAGCATGGGGCTTCCTTTATCTTCACGGAGGAGGATTGTTCGGAGCTTTCCAAACAATATCCCGATGTGCACTTTATCCCGGTGGAAAGCACCATTGATGCTTTACAGGCCCTGGGAGGCTATGCCAGAAGCCTGTATTCCGGTTTAGTCATCGGCGTAACCGGCTCCGTAGGTAAGACTACCACCAGAGCCATGATTGCCAAGGCTCTCTCCATGGAGAAGTCGGTTTTTGAAACCAAGGGCAATGCCAATTCTCAGCTGGGACTTCCTATTACACTCTTCTCCATGGCTAAGGAAAATAAAGAAATCAGTGTCATTGAGTTAGGTATCTCCATCCCCGGGGAGATGCATAGGATTGCGGAGATTGCTTCCTGCGATATTGCGGTATTTACCAATATCGGTTCCGCCCATTTGGAGAATTTAAAAACCAAGGAAAACACCTGCTTTGAGAAAATGCATATTTTGGAAGGAAATCAAAAGGAAGTTTCCCTGTATTTGCCGAAAAAGGATGCTATATTGGGAACGCTTACGGAAGAGAAAATCAGAGCCATGGGATTCTTGGGCGAGAAGAAGTTAAACCTTTTCTTCTACGAGAAGAAGGAGGAGATTCCCCTTTCCGTTCCCGGAGAGCATATGGAGGACAATGCTTCCGTAGCCATGGCTATCGGCCTTTCCCTGGGATTAAACAAACAAAAGCTCTTACAGGGCTTGCTGGAATTTCAGGGCTTAAAGGGAAGAGGCGGCAGACTTTCTACGGAAGATGGCATTATGATTATTGATGACAGCTACAATGCTTCTCCTGATTCCATGAAGGCTTCCTTAAAGGTATTGGCTTCGGAAGAGGGGCAGAGAAAGATTGCCGTTCTTGGAGATATGAATGAGCTGGGGGATAATGAAATCGCCTATCATCGGGAAATCGGAGAATTTTTAAAAGCTCTCCCTATTGATGCATTATTTACTTTAGGAAAGAAGGGGGAAGAGATTCGAAAAGCTATGGGAGAAAAGCTTCTTCCCGGAACAGCCTGCTTTAGTTTGGAGGAGCTTTCCATAGCGTTGGAAAAGGAAATTAAGCCGGGAGACCTGCTTTTGTTTAAGGCCTCCAATTCTCTTTCTCTTTCCAAGGTGATTCAAGAAATAAGGAGTAAGCATTGTTTGCCAAAGTAATCGTAGATATTTCCCATGAATCTATCGATAAATGTTTTACCTATAGGGTCCCTACGGATTTTTCCTTATCCGTCGGGGATCCTGTTTTGATACCCTTTGGAAGAGGCAAGAAAAAGGGCTATGTAATCGGTATAGAAGAGCTGGCAGACTTCCCTGAAGAGAAAATTAAAGACATTCTTTCTCCTTTGGAAAAGGAGTTTTCCGTAGAAAAACAGCTTTTGGATCTGGCCATTTGGATGGCGGAGGAATACGGAACGACCTTAAATCAATGCTTAAAAACCGTGCTTCCGGTAAAGAAGAAGACGAAAAACAGAACAAAGCCGGGAAAGATACAATATGGAAACCCCTATCCTGCTCCAAAACTCAATGCAGAGCAGGAGGAGGTTCTTTTTGCAATGCAGGAATATTTTCAGGAGGAGGAAGCGCCTTCCGCCCTGCTTTTCGGCGTTACCGGATCCGGAAAGACGGAGCTGTATTTGCGTTTAATCGAAGACTGTCTTGCCAAAGGAAAGGAAGTCATTTATCTGATTCCGGAAATTTCCCTAAGCCACCAAAGCAGAATGCGGGTGGAGGGACGTTTCCCCGGACAGGTGGCGGTATTACATTCCAAAATGAGCCAGGGAGAACGGGCGGAGAGCATGGAAAAATGCCGTTCCGGAGAGGTGAAGCTTTTACTGGGACCCCGTTCCGCACTCTTTGCGCCATTTTCCAATTTGGGACTCATCATTATCGATGAGGAGCAGGAGCGTTCCTATAAGTCGGAAACCGCACCCCGTTATGAAAGTCGGGATGTGGCAAGAAAAAGAGGAGAGTTGGCAAACTGTCCGGTACTTTTCGGATCGGCAACTCCTTCCGTCAATATTTTCCGGGAGGCGGAAGAAGGAAAAGTCAGGCTCTTTACTTTAAAAAACAGGGCGGTGGAGGGAAGCCTTCTGCCGAAGCTGACTTTGATCGATTTACGAAAGGAATTGGAGGAAGGAAATCGTTCCATTTTTTCCAAAGCGCTGGAGGAAGCGGTACTAAAGCGTTTGGAAAGGGGGGAGCAAAGCATTCTCTTTATGAACAGAAGAGGCTATTCTCCCTTTGTCAGCTGCAGAAAATGCGGAAAAAGCTTAAACTGTCCCCACTGCGATGTAAGCCTGACACTCCATAAAAACGGTATGCTGCAATGCCACTACTGCGGCTATAGCAGAAAACTGGAAAAAAACTGTCCGAACTGTGGCAGCAGCTACATTTCCCCCTTCGGCACCGGCACGGAAAAGCTGGAAAAAATCTGCCATGCAGTCTTTCCCAAGGCAAGAATTCTTCGTATGGACGGAGATACCACAGGGAAAAAGGGAAAATACGAAGAAATTTTACAGGATTTTGCCGAGGAGAAGGCGGATATTCTTTTGGGAACCCAGATGATTGTAAAAGGACATGATTTTCCGAAAGTCACCTTGGTGGGCATTATGGCGGCGGAGCAGCTGTTTTTCCAGTCGGACTTTCAGGCCAGGGAATATGCCTTTCAGATTCTTACCCAGGCAGCAGGTAGGGCAGGCCGGGGAAAGCTTCCCGGAGAAGTTTTGATTCAAAGCTATCGTCCCGAGGAGGAAGTACTGGAGCTGGCTTTGGAACAGGATTACTTTGCTTTTTATCAGTCGGAAAAGAAGTTTCGGAAAAGACTGGAATATCCTCCCTTTGCCAGAATGCTGGCTATCCAATGCAGCTATCAAGAGGAAGAGTTTTTAAGTCTGATGCTGGAGAAGACCATAAAAAGAATCCGGGGGAAATTGGAGAAGGAGCAGGCGGAGTTATTTGGTCCCTTCCCTGCCACCATTTATAAGCTAAAGGATAATTTTAGGAAAATCATCTATATTAAGCAAGAATCCCATGATATAATCATTCGATTAAGAAATCTATTTGTTGAGGAGCTTCGAAAAGAGGATAAACGCTCTTTGATTCAGCTCCAGTTTGATCTTTTATAGAGAGGGTATAGTTTATGGCAATTCGCAGCATCCGAAAAATCGGAGACTCCATTTTGGAAAAGAAGTGTAAAGAAATTAAGGAAATGACGGATAAAACCAGAGATTTGATTCAGGATATGTTTGAAACCATGTATGACGCCAACGGTGTTGGACTGGCGGCTCCTCAGGTGGGGATTTTAAAGCAGCTTTTTGTGGTGGATATCGGAGACGGTGTTCGTTATGTATGCATTAATCCTAAAATTGAAGCGGTGGGAGAGGAAGAGCAGTGCGGAGAAGAGGGCTGTCTTTCCGTTCCGGGAAAGGAAGGAAAGGTTACCCGTCCCATGAATATCCATGTGGAGGCTTTAAATCAGAACATGGAGCCCTTCAGTCTGGATGCTTCCGGATTTTTAGCCAGAGCCTTCTGCCATGAGTATGATCATCTTCAGGGC
>CALHIC010000022.1 GCA_938030845.1 uncultured Oribacterium sp.
GGGAAAGACTACTATGAGGGAATGACCAGCATAGGGAAGAATCCCAGCGTGGCGGAGAATAATCCGCTGACCATAGAAACACATATTCTGGGCTTTCAGGGAGATATCTACGGGGAGAAGTTGCGCTTGGAATTTGTCAGCTTTATTCGGGAGCAAAGACATTTTAAGGATATCGAAGAGCTGAAGAGTCAGCTGGAGAAGGACTTGGCCTTTGTAGAGGAAGAGAGCAAAAAGAGGGAGTCGTAAGAATGTCTTTTTCGAGCTTCGTGAAACTTACGGTTTTTACCAAAGCAAAGTGTGAAAATCCTTGACGAAAGCCGGAAATTCGCGTATTATAGTCTGGCATTTATGGACTGATTTTGGAGAAGAAGAAAAGTTATCATAAAATGCACAGAACTTCGCGTTAGGCATAGGAAGGCGATTTCCTAACGCCTTCCTCAGTCTAACGTGTGTTAACGCAAGAAATTGCCAAAAAAAGGAGAATCAAATGATTACAAAAGAGAAAAAGGCAGAGTTGGTAGCAAAGTACGGAAGAAAGCCCGGAGATACCGGATCTCCTGAAGTACAGGTAGCGATTCTTACAGAGAGAATCGTTGAGCTTACCGAGCATTTAAAGAGCAATCCTAAGGATCACCACAGCAGAAGAGGACTTCTGATGATGGTAGGTCACAGAAGAGGTCTTTTAGACTACTTAAAGAAGACCGACTTAGAGGGTTACAGAAGCTTAATCGAGAAGTTAGGCATCAGAAAGTAAGAAGAATCAGGGTGGAAAAGCATGGCTTTTCTACCCTTTTTTACTGTTCATTTTCTCATTTTCCTGTATAATAGGAATCTATGACAAAAGCTATCCGGAAGGTAGTCCGAGATCACTGAAGAGGCGGTGAAACTCACAGTTTCTTCAGTGGCTTTGGATCTTCCGGATCAAACAAAGGAGGATTTATGTATAAGAGTTATTCAATGGAACTTGCCGGAAGAACCCTGACGGTGGATGTGGACAGGGTTTGCGCACAGAGTAACGGTGCTGCATTGATGCACTATGGAGACACTACGGTGTTGTCCACCTGTACCGCTTCCGCAAAGCCGAGAGACGGTATTGATTTCTTCCCTCTTTCCGTAGAATACGAAGAAAAGATGTATTCTGTAGGAAAGTTCCCGGGAGGATTTAAGAAGAGAGAGGGAAGAGCCAGTGACAATGCGATTTTAACCGCAAGAGTTATTGACCGTCCCATGCGTCCTCTCTTCCCGAAGGACTATAGAAATGATGTTTTATTAAACAACCTGGTATTATCCGTGGATCAGGATGCTTCGCCTGAACTTTTGGCGATGCTTGGTTCTTCCCTGTCCACCTGTCTTTCCGATGTTCCCTTTGACGGACCCTGTGCAACCACCCAGATCGGAATGGTTGGGGGAGAATTTGTGGTAAATCCTGGAAACGGAGAGAAGGCGGTTTCCGACCTTTTATTGACTGTAGCTTCCACAAAAGAGAAGGTTATCATGATCGAAGCCGGAGCTAACGAGCTTCCGGAGGACAAGATGATTGAGGCAATTTATCTTGCCCATGATGTAAACCAGCAGATTATCGGTTTCTTTGAGAGCATTATCGAAGAGTGCGGAAAAGAAAAGCACGACTATGTTTCCAGTGCCATTCCAGAGGAATTATTTGCGAAGATGAAGGAAGTGGTAAAGCCGGAGGAGATGGAGAAGGCTGTATTTACCGACGATAAGGCGGAAAGAGATGCCAATGTTTCCCTTCTTAGTGAAAGATTGGTAGAAGCTTTTCAGGATGACGAGGAAGCTTTAGCCATCTTACCGGATGCCATCTATCAGTATGAGAAGAAGACCGTTCGCAAGATGATTTTGAAGGATCATAAGAGACCGGACGGAAGAGCCATTGATGAGATTCGTAAGTTAGAGGCTGAGGTAGATCTTCTCCCCAGAGTACATGGTTCTGCCATGTTTAAGAGAGGACAGACCCAGATTATGAATATTACTACCCTGGCACCTCTTTCCGAGGTTCAGAAGGTAGAAGGTTTAAATGAATTTGAAACGGAAAAGCGTTATTTACACCAGTATAACTTCCCCGGATATTCCGTAGGAGAGGCTAAGGCTTCCAGAGGTCCCGGAAGAAGAGAAATCGGTCACGGTGCTTTGGCAGAGAAGGCGTTAATCCCTGTACTGCCTTCCGTGGAAGAGTTCCCCTATGCGATTCGTTCCGTTTCCGAGACTATGGAGTCTAACGGTTCTACTTCCATGGCTTCCACCTGTGCATCCTGCATGTCTTTGATGGCTGCCGGTGTTCCCATTAAGAAGCCTGTTGCCGGAATTTCCTGCGGTCTTGTAACCGGTGACAGCGATGATGAGTATTTGGTACTTACTGACATTCAGGGCCTGGAAGACTTCTTCGGGGATATGGACTTTAAGGTAACCGGAACGGAGGACGGAATCACTGCTATCCAGATGGATATTAAGATTCACGGCTTGACTCGTCCCATCGTGGAAGAGGCTATTCGCAGAGCAAGAGAAGCAAGACTCTTTATTATGAACGGTGTTATGAAAGAAGCGATTGCAGAGCCTAGAGCGGAGCTTTCTCCGTATGCACCGAAGATTTTGACTATGTCTATCAATCCGGAGAAGATTGGAGATGTTATCGGAAAGCAGGGTAAGACCATTAACGGTATCATCGAAGAAACCGGCGTGAAGATCGATATTGATGATAACGGAACTGTTTCCATTTCCGGAACAAACCTGCCTGATTTGGAAAGAGCGAAGAAAATCATTGAATCTATCGTAAACGATATTGAGCCGGGACAGATTTTTGAAGGAACCGTAGTCAGAATGATGGATTTCGGTGCCTTTGTACAGTTAAGTCCCAACAAGGACGGTATGATTCACATTTCCAAGCTTTCCGATCAGAGAGTAAACAAGGTAGAGGATGTGGTTCATATCGGCGATAAAGTTCGTGTAAAGGTTCTGGAAGTGGATAAGATGGGAAGAATCAACCTTTCCATGCGCCCACAGGATTTGGCAGAGAAGCAGGAAGCGTAAATACAGCTTAAGGGGGAAATATGAAGATTAGAACGAGATATGCACCTTCCCCTACCGGAAGGATGCATGTAGGAAATTTACGAACCGGCATGTATGCTTATCTGATTGCCAAGCATGAGGGAGGAGATTTTCTTCTTCGTATTGAGGATACCGACCAGGAAAGAGAAGTGGAAGGGGCTGTGGATATTATCCGTAGAACTCTGGAAGCCACCGGACTTTTCTGGGATGAGGGACCGGATAATCCGGGAGATTGCGGTCCCTATGTGCAGTCGGAACGAGTAAAGACCGGCGTTTACATGGACTATGCCAAGAAGCTGGTGGATAAGGGAGAGGCTTACTACTGCTTCTGCGACGAGGACCGCTTAAAGAGCCTGCAAACCGAGGTAAACGGAGAGACTCTCTTCCATTATGACAAGCATTGTCTTTCTCTTTCCAAAGAAGAGGTGGAAGAGAAGTTAAAGCAGGGGCTCCCCTTCGTTATTCGGCAAAACAATCCTACGGAAGGAAGTACCACTTTCCATGACGAGCTTTACGGAGATGTTACCGTGGAGAACAGCGAACTGGACGACATGGTGCTGATTAAGTCCGACGGCTATCCTACCTATAACTTTGCCAATGTTATTGACGACCATTTGATGGGGATTACCCATGTGGTTCGTGGAAACGAATATCTTTCCTCCAGCCCCAAGTACCAAAGACTTTATGATGCTTTTGGTTGGGAGTCTCCGAAGCTGATTCATTGTCCTTTGATTACGGATGAGAATCATAAGAAGTTATCCAAGAGATCCGGCCACTCCTCCTTTGAGGATCTGATTGATCAGGGCTTTGTGGCTGAGGCAGTGGTAAACTTTGTGGCCCTTTTAGGCTGGAGCCCTGAGGAAAATGAAGAGATTCTTTCCTTAGAGGATTTGGTTCGTTTGTTTGATTACCATAGAATTTCCAAGAGCCCTGCTGTTTTCGATATGGGTAAGCTTCGTTGGATGAACGGAGAGTACATCAAGAAAATGGACTTCGACAAGTTCTATGAGAGAGCTCTCCCCTTCGTGAAAGAAGCTGTAGGTGAGGGATTGGATCATAAGAAGATTGCCGAGATGGTAAAGAGCAGAATCGAAATCTTCCCGGACATTCCCGAGCAGGTTTCCTTCTTTAAGGAAGTACCGGACTATGAGCTTTCTCTTTATGAAAATAAAAAGGCAAAGTGCAATTTAGAGAATTCTTTAAGCCTTCTGGAAGAGGTTCTTCCTTTATTGCAGGAGGAAAATGACTACAGTAACGACCATTTGTATGAGAAATTACAGGCCTTCGGTCAGGAAAAGGGCTATAAGACAGGCTTTATGATGTGGCCTATCCGTATTGCCCTTTCCGGAAAGCAAATGACTCCTGCAGGAGCCACAGAAATTCTTTCCGTACTGGGTAAGGAAGAGTCCTTAAAGAGAATTGAAAAAGCAATAGAGAGATTAAAAGAAAAGAGGTAAAGGCATTGGATAAGCAGGAATTTTTAGAGAGATACAGACATTCTCTTGCACATATTTTAGCAAAAGCCATGGTGGAGCTGTATGGTCCGGAGGTACAGTATGCGATCGGACCACAGATTGAAGATGGTTGTTATTATGACTTTGCTCTGCCCAAGTCCTTGTCCGAGGAGGATTTTAAGACCATTGAGGACAAGATGAGAGAAATCATCAAAAGAAGAGAGAACTGGACCAGAGAGGAGCTGTCCCGCGAGGCGGCCTTGGCGCTCTTTGATAAACAAAAGTTCAAAAAGGAGCTGATTCAGGATCTTCCTGCCGATGAAGTCATCAGCATTTATCGTACCGGCGATGATTTTGTGGATCTTTGCCGGGGACCTCATGTGGAGAATTCTCAGGAACTCATGAATGTGGCCTTCCAGATTAAATCCATTTCCGGAGCTTACTGGCGCGGAGATGAGCATAGAGATCAGTTACAGCGTGTTTATCTTTTTGCCTTCCCGGATAAGAATGCCTTAAAGGAGCATTTAAAGTGGTTGCAGGAAGCTCAGGAGAGAGATCATAAGAAGCTGGGCAGCCAGCTTGACCTCTTTATGTTTGATGAGACCGCTCCCGGAATGCCTTATTGGCTTCCCAGAGGTTGGAAGATGTATCAGGCGCTTTTAGCTTATTCTAGAAGTGTTCAGGCAAAGCACGGTTACACGGAGATTTCCGCACCCCTCATCAACAATAAGAAATTATGGTTGATTTCCGGACACTGGGCACATTACATTAACAATATGTTTATGGTTCCCGGTATTTCCGGCTGGTTAAAGGCCGATGCTGACCTTTCCGGTGTGCTGGAGCATCCTACCGATGCCAGCCTTGGAGAGAAGATTGTAAAGATTCAGGCAGGCTCTGTAATCTATAATCGTGAGAATATTGATACCATGGCGGCAAAGCCCATGAACTGCCCTAACGCCATGATTACCTATAAGAGAAGAAATCGTTCCTACAAGGAGCTGCCTATCCGTTATTCCGAGTATGATGTACTCCATAGAAAGGAAAAATCCGGACAAATGAATGGACTTTTCCGTGTGCAGGAGTTCCGTCAGGATGATGACCATACCTTCGTAATGGAATCTCAGATTGAGGCGGAAATTGCGGACATCATCTCCATTGCGGATGAAGTATACAAGACCTTCGGCGTTACTTATCGTGCAGAGCTCTCCACAAGACCTGATGATTTCATGGGAGATATCGAGGTTTGGGATAGAGCGGAGGCTGCTTTAAAGAAGATTCTCACCGACAAGTACGGAGAAGGCGGCTTTGAAATCAATGAGGGAGACGGTGCCTTCTACGGACCAAAGATTGACCTGCAGATTAAGGATGCTTTGGGAAGAGAGTGGCAGTGTGGAACTATCCAGCTGGACTTCCAGCTTCCTCACAACTTTGGCTTAACTTACCAGACTGCTGAAGGAAGCACCGCTATGCCGGTGGTAATCCATAGAGCAATTTACGGTTCATTGGAGCGTTTTATCGGTATTATCATCGAGAACTTCAAGGGAAGCTTCCCCTTCTGGCTAAGCCCGGAGCAGGTAGGTATCGTACCGATTCGAGAAGAGCATAATGACTACGGAAAAAAGATCTATGAAGCTCTTTCCGATATGGGTATTCGCGCGGAAATTGACTACTCCGATAAGAATATGAAGGAAAAGATTAAGACCTATAAGAACTATAAAAATCCATATATTCTGGTTTTGGGAGATAAGGAAATGGAGGAAAAGACTGTTTCCATTAATATGCGCGGTTCCAATAAGCAGATTAATAACGTTCCATTAGATGCTTTCTTAAAAGCTTGTGAGAAGATGCAGAAGGAACACAGCTTAGAGCTGATGGATGAGTTTTAATGAATTTGTTCTAAATATAATAGAAAAATAGAGACAGAGATAGAAGAATGATTTATCGCTTTTTGCAGTATAACTTGGAACAGGGGCACGCTCTCGCTAAGCTCGCCTCGTAGCGGTTCTAAGCTTTCAAAAGACGAAAGCTAAGAACCGACGGGCTCACATTGCCCCTTATTCTCAAGCTATACTGCGAAAAAGCGTAGCACAGATTATTTCTTCCTCTGTCTATTTTATTTGAAAATATTTAGAAAAAATTCATGGAAAACTCAAAAAAAATATCAGTTCCAAGCTGTTAATAAGGTATAATAAAAAGGTTTTTATGGAAAAAGCATATTTGGACAAAAACAGTTTGTTCGATGAAAGTGCTTTAAATAGTGTGCAACGAGAGAATATACCATGATTAAAGGGATAAGCTCAAAAATCTATGTGGTATAAACTTGTAGATGCAGAAGAACTGTAGTAAGGAGAGTCTATGAATAGTGAGCATGTTAGAGAAGGGGTACAGTCTGCGCCTCATAGAAGTTTATTTAATGCCTTAGGCTATACCAAGGAAGAGATGAGAAAACCCATGATTGGTGTGGTTTGTTCTTATAATGAAATCGTGCCGGGGCATATCAATCTGGATAAAATTGCGGAAGCGGTAAAGATGGGTATTGCGGAAGCGGGCGGTATGCCGGTGGAGTTCCCTGCCATTGCGGTTTGCGACGGTATTGCCATGGGACATACCGGCATGAAATATTCTCTGGTTACCAGAGATTTGATTGCGGATTCCACAGAGTGTATGGCCAGAGCCCATCAGTTTGACGGTTTGGTGATGATTCCAAACTGTGATAAGAATGTGCCGGGTCTTTTGATGGCAGCAGCCAGAGTGAATATTCCTACCGTTTTTGTATCCGGCGGACCCATGCTTGCCGGTAAGGTTAGGGGAGAAAAGCGTTCTCTTTCTTCCATGTTTGAGGCTGTGGGAGAGTATGAGGCAGGAAAGATTAACATGGAGGAGCTGAAGCTCTATGAGGAAAATGTTTGTCCTACCTGCGGTTCCTGCTCCGGTATGTATACCGCCAACTCCATGAACTGCTTAACAGAGGTTATCGGTATGGGACTTCCCGGAAACGGAACCATTCCTGCGGTTTATTCTGCTCGTATTCGTTTGGCAAAGATGGCGGGCTATGCCATCATGGATATGATTGAGAAAAATATCCGTCCCAGAAGTATTATGACAGAGGCGGCATTCCGAAATGCGCTGACGGTGGATATGGCTTTAGGCTGTTCCACCAACACCATGCTTCATCTTCCTGCCATTGCTCACGAGTGCGGCATTGAGTTGAAGGTGGAAAATGCCAACGAAATCTCCGCAAAGACTCCGAATCTTTGTCATTTGGCTCCTGCAGGCTATGCCTATATGGAAGACTTAAATGAGGCCGGCGGCGTGTATGCGGTGATGAAGGAGCTGTCCAAGAGGAATCTTCTGGATCTTTCCGGCATTACCGTTACCGGAAAGACCATGGAGGAAAATATTGCCCATGCCAGAAATAAGGATGAGGAGATTATTCGTCCTATTGATAAGCCCTTTATGCCTATCGGGGGTATTGCGGTGCTTAAGGGAAATCTGGCTCCGGATACCGGCGTGGTAAAACGTTCCGCTGTGGCTCCGGAAATGATGGTGCATGAGGGACCGGCAAGAGTTTTTGATTGTGAGGACGATGCGATTAAGGCGATCAAAGGCGGAAAAATTCATGAAGGA
>CALHIC010000023.1 GCA_938030845.1 uncultured Oribacterium sp.
ATGCCATCGGTAAGGGTGCAAAGCTTTCCGAGGAAACTGCCCAGTCTCTGGTGGTTGTTTCTGAACAGAGTAAGAAAATCAACAGTATGATTACAAACATTTCCCTGGCATCGGATGAACAGGCCAAGGGCGTAAAGCAGGTAAGTGTGGGAATCGACCAGATTTCTTCCGTGGTACAGAATAACTCCGCAACAGCGGAAGAAAGTGCTGCGGCTTCCGAAGAGCTTACCGGACAAGCCCATACTTTAAATGAGCTGATGGAAAAATTTCAGCTGAAGGAAGATTAAGGGATAAGCTGATGAATAGAGCGTTCGACAAGATGCAAAGATAGCTTGACGAATAGCTTAAAAAGTTTCTTAAAATAGATAATTTCACTTAAAGACAAAATGTATAAATATTTACAGAATATTGAAGAAAAAGCGTACAAGTGCTATAATTCTCCTTAAGAATTCATTTTTGCTTGCCTACATTTTCCCCTAAAAATTCTTTCTTTCCCCGAAGAAAGAGTGGCATAAGGAGAAAAGGCAGGGATAAGGGTTAAACCTTAAGGAGAGGAGTGTTTATGGACAGCACAGTAAAAAGAAAGGGAGGGCTAGGGTTCTGGATTTGTAACTTTGCCTTCACCCTGGAGCGCTTTAGCTTTTACTCTGTAAAGTGGCTCATCGTACAATTTTTAATCGCCACCGCGGCCAACGGCGGTTTAGGAGTAGCGAAGGAAAATGGTGCTACTTACCAATCTTTCTTCGTAGCATTTACCTATTTAGCGCCTTTATTCGGTTCCTATATATCCGACCATTTTGTGGGTGCCAAGTATCTGGTTCCTATCGGTATGGCTTTGATCAGTATAGGATACTTCTTCGGCTTTAGATCTTCCAATTTGACTGATGTGGCTATCATGATTGCATTAGCTTCTATCGGAACCGGACTCTTTAAACCCCAGACCAACTCCATCACCGGAAAGTTATTCTCCGATCCTAAGGATTTGGATATGGCCTTCTCCACTCAGTATTCCATGGTAAACTTAGGTTCCTTCATCGGAACCACCAGCGTGGGACTGATTGCAGGAGCAAGAGGCTATAGAATCTGTTTCCTGGTTTGCTCCATCGTTATGTTGGTAAATGCTGTTATGTTCTTCTTAGGTTGGGGACCCTTGGGAGAAGCAGGAGCAAAGCCCTTTAAGGATAGTGCAGAAGCAGCAGCATCCAAAGAGACCATTAAGACAGCTGAGCCAAGCAGACCTCTCACAAAGATTGAGAAGCAAAGAGTTCTGGCTATTATCGCCGTTTCCCTCTTCTCCTCCATCTTCTGGATTTTCTGGTATTTAGCATATCTTCCGGTTTATGATCACTGGGGAGCAATGAACGATGCTAAGGAATTCATTAACATGAACTGGAAGCTTTTCGGATTCACTATTCCGACATCCTTCTTTGACTCTGAGAATGGACTTCTTTGTATTCTGTTAGGACCTGTTTTAGGACTCCTTTGGGCTAGAGATGCAAAGCGCCCCGGCGGTGGACTCAGTATCTTTAAGCATACTGCATTAGGTATGGGAATTTTAGGACTTGCTTTCGTGGTTTCTGCATTTGCAGAGATTACCAGAGCCGGAAGACCTGCAAGCTTACTTTGGGTTGTAGTATTCGGATTCTGCCTGTCTCTTGGTGAGATGACATTCTCCCCATTAGGAAATTCCTTTATTTCCAAGTTTGCTCCCGGAAAGCTCCTCTCCAAAATGATGGCGGTATGGACTTTTGCCATCTTTATTGCAGGGCTTTCCTACGGAACCTTGTATAACATTATTTCCAAGATGCCATTTGCAACAGCAAGCTTCGGTATTGCAATTCTCTTGATTGTTCTTGCAGCAGTTCTGTGGATTATGGATAAGAAGCTGAACAGCTTGATTACCAATGATCAGACAGAAGCAGCATAGAAAAAAGAATAAATGGATAAAAAGCATTTAAGAATGGGAGGGCTAAAAGCCCTCCCATTTCCTTATAAAAAGACAGTAAAAAAGAAGGGTTGTAAAAATTC
>CALHIC010000024.1 GCA_938030845.1 uncultured Oribacterium sp.
TTTTCCTTGTCACCGTATTTTGTTGCAATTTCGAATAACAAGCTCTTTCCCTGTGAAATCTGTAAATCCACGCCGGTGTCGTTTGGCTTATTCTCTGCGAATTCATAATCCTTATCCGGCAGGATGGCATTTAACAAAATTCCCACTAAAGAGCCTGTGGCAATGCCGGAGAAGGCAATCTGAATCCCGAAGAGCTGAAAATGCAGGGCTCCCTCGGAGGAGTAGTTGATTCCGATGGACAATACCAGAATCATAGCCGCCACAATGATATTTCTACTCTTGGAAAAATCCACCTTGGTTTCCACCACATTTCGAACACCCACCGCAGAAATCATGCCGTAAAGCACCAGGGAGATTCCGCCGATAATGGCCTGAGGCATTGCCTCAATCACTGCGGAGAACTTCGGGCAGAAGCTAAGGAGTACCGCAAAGCAGGCCGCCAGACGAATGACTCTGGGATCATAAACCTTGGTAAGGCTCAGCACACCGGTATTTTCTCCGTAGGTTGTATTGGCAGGAGCGCCGAAAAGGGAAGCAAGTGTTGTGGCCAAACCGTCTCCCAAAAGGGTTCTGTGTAAGCCCGGATCCTCCAGATAGTTAATGCCTACTGTAGAGGAGATGGCGGAGATATCGCCGATATGCTCCATCATGGTTGCAAAGGAAATGGGGATAATGGTTAAGCTGCTGCTGAGAAGCAGTGCCAGATCCAGTTTACCCTCAGTAAACAGTGAGAAAACCGTTCTGTGGTAGTCTATCGGAAAGCCGAAAATCGGCGCTTCTTTAATGCTTTCAAAGGGCACAAGGCCTAAAACCGCCGCAAAGCTGTAGGACACCAGAACACCCAAGAGAATAGGAATAATTTTTACCATGCCTTTTCCGAAAATGTTGCAAAAGATGACTACGCAGATGGCCAGGAGCGCCAGCCCCCAGTTGGTGGAGCAGTTTTCCACCGCAGACTTGGATAGATTCAAACCGATAGCAATGATAATAGGTCCTGTAACCACCGGCGGAAAATATCGCATAACCCGGTTGGCTCCAAAGGCCTGAAAGAGGAAGGCCAGCACCAGATACATCAGTCCTGCGCAGGCTACTCCGAAGCAGGCGTAGAGCAGAAGCTCCGGCTCCTTGTTGGGTGCTATACTCATATACCCCGCCAGAAAGGCGAAGGAAGAGCCTAGGAACGCGGGCACCTTATTCTTTGAAAGGAAGTGAAACAACAGTGTACCCAGTCCTGCAAAAAGCAGGGTGGTGGAAATGGATAAGCCGGTCAGCAAGGGTACCAGCACCGTTGCTCCGAACATGGCAAAAAGATGTTGTAATCCCAAGACCACAAACCTTCCTTTTCCCAAGACTCTGGCATCGTAAATAGCTTCTTCTCCGATATTTTTGATTTTCTCCACATTAGCCTCCTTTGTAGCTATTCTCAGGGAATCTCAGTCTATTCAATTTTCTTCGTACATTTACGCCGTTCCCTATCATACTCTCCGACTAGGACTATGTCAAAATTATTTTCCCGTACATTCTGTAGGAAGACTATTCTATCCCTACTTATTTTCCTACTTATTTTCCTTCTTGTTTCCGGCAGGTTTTCGGCTTTGTTTCCTCTCTTCTTGAAATACAGTGATAGAATAAACCTTGAAAATGCGTAGAATTTTCAGAATCTTCAGAAAAGCGTTCCTTTCCCCCTTCTTCCTTTTGTGATAAAATAAACATAAGTCAATAGGAAAATTTTTTATTATAAGATATTTTGCAAGAAACGGAAATAAATTTTATAGGTCGTTTTCAACAAAAAATTGAATATTGGTTATATACTGAGAAGATAATGCTTGGAGGATAGACATCATGGAAATAAGACAGCTGCATTCTTTTATAAAAATCGTTGAATTACAAAGCTTTTCCAAGGCGGCAGAAGCCCTGGGCTACACCCAGGCGGCAGTAACCATTCAGATTCGCCAACTGGAGCTGGAATTCAACACCCGCTTTTTTGACCGGGTGGGAAGGCACGTGGAATTAACCCCTCCCGGAAGGAAGTTTCTGATGTATGCCAATGAAATCCTTCGAAAAGTGGATGATGTCCATGCGATGTTGGGAAATGCCGTAGTAAAGGATCATAGGTTGCGTATCGGCACCTTGGAATCCCTGCTCAGTTTTAAACTGCCGAAGGTAGTCAGTTATTTCTATAAACACTACCCTACCGTGGCTTTGGAAATCCGCTCCGGAACACCGAAGGAGCTGAACGAGATGCTGGATCATAACCAGATTGATCTGGCCTATTACATCGACCAGAAGGTTTACGGACAAAACTGGGAGAAGACTTTAGAGGAACCGGAGGCTGTAGTTTTTGTGGCTTCCAAAGACGCCAAACTTCCGGAAAAGGAAGAATATCTTTTGGCTGAGCTTTTAAACCAGCCCTTCTTCCTCACGGAGAAGGATTCCAATTACCGTTATGCATTGGAGCAGGAATTGGCCTCCCGACATTTGGGTATACGCCCCTTCTTTGAAACCAGAAATCCGGATGTAATTATCGAGCTGATTAAAGAAAACCAGGCACTTTCCTTCCTCCCCAGATACGCCGTGGAGGAAAGTCTGAACGACGGAAGCCTACGACTTCTGAAGGTGCAGGACTTTGAGATGCAGATGTATCGCCAGCTCTTCTACCACAAAGATAAGTGGATTACGGAGGAAATGAAGAACTTCATCGCTTTGGGTGAATTATCGATGCTATAAAAGGACAAAAGCAAGAACTAAAAAACAGGGGATGGAAAATATAGTAAAGCAAATCTTCCTGAAGTATGGGGTTAAAAAGAGGGCAATCTGAGCCCGCCGGTACTTGCGAAAAACAAAGGAACTGCAGTTTTTCGCTTAGTATCCGATGCAGGGCGAGGTTAGCGGGAGCGTGCCCGAGTTTTAACCCTATACTGAAAGGAAGGCTTTCTCTATTTTTCCATCCCCATTTGTTTTATAGTAAGTGGTACTTTATCAAACCGCCTTTGGTCTTATAGCCCGTATCCCAAAGCGCCTCCAGAGAAACCCATGCCGCCTCCGAGTAGGTGACGGTCTGTACCTGAAAGTCATTTCCTTCTGCCAAGGGGTCCTCCCCCTGATAGCGGTAACCAATCAGCAAAAACCAATGCCAGATATAATCATCCATATCCGGATTCTGATGATTCAGAATCAGAATGGGGACAGGAAGGTTTTTATCAATCTGCTCCACAATACATTCTTTCGCTTTAGCAACATTTTCCGCTCCGGGAACGATGGTCATCATCAGGTTTTCTTCCTGATGCTCCTTTAAGAAATTCTGATAGCCCTCCACGTATAATTCCGGTTTATCGATGCCGGACCAACGGGGATGCAGGTATTTCTTCATTTCTTCGGTAAAATAAAGGTACTCGTCCTGATCTAATTTTTCCAAATTTCCGGAATATAAAGATTTTTTTCCATGGTGCAGGGCAAGATAAATCGAACTGTCACAGGCGGTAATGGCGCCACAGCCCCCCAGCTGCATCATATGGTCAAAACACCAATCCTGGTTTCCCCCATAGGACTCACCGATATAAAAAAAATCCAGTTTCTTCTCCATTTTCTCAGGACTTCTCCTTCCCTTTTATATAGATTTCGGGTTTTGCATCAAGCGCATGGCGTTGATGATGCAAATGACGGTTACTCCCACATCGCCAAACACTGCCGCCCACATATTGGCAATTCCTACGGCACTTAAGATGAGCACCAGAAACTTTACCGCAAGGGCAAAAACAATGTTTTGCATGGCAATCGTCATGGTTTTCTTTCCGATGGCAATAAGGGTGGGAATTCGACTTAAGTCGTCATCCATAATGACTACATCCGCCGCTTCAATGGCTGCATCCGATCCCATAGCGCCCATGGCAATGCCCACATCCGCCCGGGAAAGCACCGGTGCATCATTGATACCGTCTCCGATAAAGGCAAGATAACCGCTACGCTTCTCTCCTTCTCCGCTTAAAGAGCTAAGGATTTCCTCCACCTTCTCCACCTTCTGGGCGGGAAGCAGCTCTCCGTAAACGCTGTCCAAATTCAGCTCCCGGCCTACCGCCTCCGCTACAGGAGTACTGTCTCCGGTAAGCATAACCACACTTTCAATGCCCTGCTGCTTCATTTTCGAAACTGCTTCCTTACTGCTTTCCTTCACCTCATCCGCAATCAAAATTCTTCCAAGATACTGACCGTCCTTTGCTACCAGGCAAATGGTGGCAGCTCCCTCATCCTGCTGTGGTACGGAAATGCCTTCTTCCTCTAAAAGCTTGGCCTTTCCCACTAAAATTTTGCACCCTTCCACAATGGAAATCAAGCCTGCACCACTGCGATTTTCCGTATTTTCCGGGAAAGGAAGACTGTTGCTTTCCTTTCCGGAAGAATGCTTCATCGGATCATTTTCTACTACGACATCTTCCGGAGAAGCATTAGCCTTCGAAGAATCTTCCATCCATTTTTTGTAGGCGCTGAGAATGGAAAGCCCGATGGGGTGGGTGGAACCATTTTCCGCCATAGCGGCAGTGCGAAGAAGCTCATCCTTGGAAATTCCCTCCCAAGGCTCAATCTCCTGCACGGCGAAATTCCCCTTGGTTAGGGTTCCTGTTTTATCGGACACCACAACCTTTAATTTGGATACCAGCTCCAGATAGTTGGAGCCCTTTACCAGTACACCCTCTCGGGAAGCCGCACCGATTCCTCCGAAGAAGGACAGGGGCACGGAAATCACCAAGGCGCAGGGACAGGACACTACTAAAAAGGTACAGGCACGATATAACCAGGTAAGGGGAGGATGGGCTGCGAAAAACTCCGGAGACACCAGGCCTATTTTTGTTCCCAAGAACAGGCCAAGGCTTGGCAGTATAGCCAATGCCAATGCCGAATATACTACGATCGGGGTATAAATCCGGGCAAACTTTGTGATAAAGTTCTCCGCCTTGGATTTCTTCTCGGAGGCCTCCTCCACCAGCTCCAAAATCTTGGAAACAGTGGAATCCTCAAAGGCCTTCAAAGCCTCTACACGAAGCATGCCCTCTCCATTGATACAGCCGGAAATAATCTTTTCTCCGGGGAATACCTCTCTGGGGACGGACTCTCCGGTAAGGGCTGCCGTATTTACCATGCTTTCTCCTTGACGGACAATGCCGTCCACCGGCACTCTTTCTCCCGGCTTTACCAAAAGCATATCCCCTACTTCTACCTCATCCGGATCCACGGTATCTACGGTGCCGTCTTCCCTTTCAATGTGGGCCAGCTCCGGTACAATATCCATCAGCTCCTTAATGGACTTTCTGCTTTTTCCTACCGCATAGCTTTGGAAAAGCTCTCCCATCTGATAGAAGACCATTACCGCCACCGCTTCCGCAAATTCTCCGGAAAGGAAGGCGCCTAAGGTGGCCACAGTCATCAATAAGGCTTCATCAAAGGGACGCCTGTTTTTGATTCCCAGAAAACATTCCTTTACCACGGAAAGACCGCTGAGAAAATAAGGAATAAGATAAAGCGGAAGATACCAAAGAGAATGCTCCGGAAGGAAGGGAAGAATCCCCGTCTTTTCCACAATCAATAAGATTAAGAATAAGATGACGGAAAGAAGAAGCTTGTTTCTTTCCCGAATAAGTTTCTCTGACATGGTATTTCCCCTTTACTATATTTTTTCTACTCTATGCTTTGCTCTTCTTTACTATATTTTTTCTACTCTATACTTTACTCTAAACTATTGCTTTTCCGGTACTTACTCTGATAATCCGCTTCAATACTCTACTCATAGTACTGCAAGCTTTGGACTTTATTCTCCTACACGCCCTTCACGGTGAAGTCCGGCTCAATGGTCTTTCCTATACGGATGGCTTCCTGCAAAATCTCCTCAAAGCGATCATCCTCCGCCTCCAAGGTAAACTTCTGCATCATGAAGTTTAGCTTTACAGACTGTACTCCCGGAATCTTTCCGATAGCTTCCTGTATCTTAGCCGCACAATTTGCACAATCAATTTCACATTCAAACTTCTTCTTCATTTTTTCTCCTCTTTTCTATATTGATTTTTATTGTTTCCTATAGTAAATAGTTTCTGTTCTTATGATTTCTCATTGATTTCTCATTGATTTCTCATTGATTTCTCATTGATTTCTCATCACTTCTTTTATTCTTCGATATGCTCAATGCCCATGGCAATGATGGTCTTGACATGCTCATCCGCCAAGGAGTAGAGAATGCTTTTCCCCACTCTTTTTCCGCTAACCAAGTGGGCGGTACGAAGAATCTTTAACTGATGAGAAATGGCGGACTGATTCATTTCCAAGTCCTGACAAATCTCCGTAACATTTTTCTCTCCTTCAAACAAATCGTAGAGAATCTTGATTCTGGTGGAATCTCCAAAGACCTTAAACACTTCCGCTAAATCACATAAGCTATCCTCGGAAATCGTTGCATGACTATCTGCTCTTTGATGTTCCAAGGCAATCACTTGACTCATTCCTCTCCTTTCTGAGATTACGGACTTTACGAACCTTATGGTAAAAATTTTTGTAAAGTCCCTCTTCTCTTGCATAATGAATGGCAGGCTATAAAAACCACTCAAAAAAGCAACAACAGATTTACATATGAATATATTATCACATGTAAATCTGTTGTCAATAATTTTTTTTTCTTTTTTCAAATATATTTAGAATCCGAAAGCCTCTTACTTTAGCCCTTAGAGTTTCAGCTCCCTGAGTAGTTGTTTCCGAAACTCCTGATCCAAAGAAGCTTTTTTAATATCTTCCAGCCTGCCCTGTTCCGCAAGAAGCCCCATTAATTGAGCTGCTCTGCTTTCTCCTTCCTCTCTTCCTTCTTCCCGTCCTACTGCTAATAGTTTTTCCAGTGCCATATTCATCTCCGGCCCTCCTTTTCTCTCCATGGAAGATTCCTTTAACTCCTTCACTCTTCTTGCCAAAACCGACGAATGCATTTCTTGCGGATTTTTCCTTTGAAAGTCCCTTACCAAATCCCCAAAAGCATTTTCTTCCGTAATCTCAGTATTTAAGTAAATGATGTGTGAACCATCTGAAAAGTATTCTTCCGAATCCCTAATCCTTCTGTCCACATAATAAATCTGTTTCTGTAAATTCAGTATATCTTTTTTCACGATAAATATAACATAGCTTTCCGGTAATTGTGTGAACTCTGCAAGAATCGCTCTTTTTTCTTCTCTACTGATTTTATGTCTTTTCACCTTCCCAAGCATAAGGAACCTCCTAAGTAAAAAAAGAAGAAGCCTATCTCTGCCTATTTTACAATGGCTTAGCTTCTTCTCCTATACTCCACATTCGGATAATATCCGTATACGGATATGAAATTTATTCCTTCCTTAAGCGCTCTACCCCTTCTCGAATCGCCTCCACGGTAAACTCCAGCTCCTCTTCCTTTAAGTCCTCTTCAAAGCTTAAACGCAGTCCGGAATAGGCCTCCACATGGCTTTTTCCCAAGGCCAGCAACACATGGCTTGGCTCCACGGAACCGCTGGCACAGGCGGAACCGGCGCTGGCGCAAATCCCCTTTTGATCCAAAAGCAGCAAGAGACTCTCCGCCTCTATTCCCTCTATGCAAATGTGCACATTGCCGGAAAGTCTTTTTTCCCCGGAAGCTTCCAACGGATTCACCCCTGTAATCTTGATTCCGGGCACCTCTTCCAAAAGTCTTCTGAAGAACAGCTTCTGAAGCTCCCGTTTTCTTTTCTCTCTTTCCGACATGCCGGCAAAGGCCTCCTCTGCCGCCTTGGCAAAGCCTACGATACCGGGAACATTTTCCGTACCGGCACGAAAGCCCCGCTCCTGGGCACCCCCATGGAGGAAGGCCGGAAGACGAACGCCCTTTCGAATCACCAAAAGTCCAATACCCTTGGGGCCATGAAGCTTGTGGGCACTGGCGGAAAGCAGGTCTATCCCCATTTCCGATAACGACAATGGAATCTGCCCAAAGGCCTGCACCGCATCCGTATGAAAGAGCACCCCATGCTTTTTTGCTATTTCTCCGATAGCCCGCAAATCCTGAATCGTTCCCATTTCATTGTTGGCCGCCATGACGGAAATCAAAACCGTATCCTCTGTAATCGCCTGCTCCAAGGCTTCCAAATCTAAAAATCCCTCGCTGTCCACCGGAATCCTGCTGACTTTTGCCCCCAGACTTTCCGCAAATTTGCAGCTTTCCAAAATGGCATGGTGCTCTATGGCGGAGCAAATAATATGAGGCTGTCTTTGTTTTTGGCCTGCTACGTCGGAACCTGCTACTTCGGAGCCGGACGGGCCGCTCTTTTGCTCTGCTTCGGAGCCGGATAGACTGCTCTTTTGCTCTGCATCGGAGCCGAATAGACCACTCTTTTTCCCCATGGCGGAATAAAAGGCTGAAAGAATCGCCCAGTTATCCGCCTCTGTCCCGCCGGAGGTAAAGTAAACTTCCCTTGGATTTACCCCCAAAAGACCGGCAATGCTTCTCCTGCTGTCCTCCACCGCCTTTTTAGCCTTCTGGGCAAAAAGATAGAGAGAGGACGGATTCCCGTAATCCTCAGAAAAATAGGGAAGCATAGCTTCCCTGACACTCTTCGATACCGCTGTTGTGGCTGCATGATCCAGATAAATCATTTCTTCTCCTCTTCGTAATTGAAGGCACCGCTCTTTCCCCCCTGCTTTTCCACAAGGTGAATCCCCTCCATGTGCATCCTTTTGTCAATAGCCTTGCACATGTCGTAAATGGTCAAAAGGGTTACGGAAACACCGGTGAGAGCCTCCATTTCCACCCCTGTTTTTCCGGCGGTTTTACAAAGGCACTCCACCGTAATCCTTCCCTCTTCCTCCGAAACCTGAAAGGAAATCTTTGCGGATTGTAAGGGCAAAATATGGCAAAGGGGAATCAGCTCCGAGCATTTTTTTGCCCCCATAATCCCGGCTACCTGGGCCACGGTGAACACATCTCCCTTTTTGACCTTTCTTCCCAGCACCGCCTCCATGGCTTCTTTACTGAGGAAAATGCTTCCTCTGGCCACAGCGGTTCTTTCTGTATCCGCCTTTCCGGAAACATCCACCATTCTGGCATTTCCCTGATCATCAAAATGACTAAACTCTCCCATATTTCTCCCAATCTCCAAAATTTATGCTTCTAACTTCACTCCGGCAAAATGCTAAACATCCTATATTTTAATTCTCCTCCAATAAAATGCTAAACATCCTGTATTTTAATTCTCCTCCGATAAAATGCTAAATATCCTGTATTTTAATTCTCCTCCGTCAAAAGGAGTAACTTCTCTTCCCGAAGCTGTAAAGCCTTGGGAATCTCCTGCATTTTACCATAGGGACCGTCTCTTTGCACCAAAAAGCAAATTTCGCCCTCACCCTTTTCCGGCTGAAAATAAAAGTTTTGCTCAAAGGGAAGCTCCGCCTTGGAAAGCAGTTTCACCGGCACAGAATTCTCCTCTTCTCCGGAAAAAAGCGGAATAAAATCATGGGCACGATAGCCGATGGCGGAAAGCTTATCCGGAATTTCCCGCTCCATCGTAAGCTCCAGCCCCCATTCCTCTATGAAAATGCTGTGCTCTCCTATCTTTTTCGCTTTAGCAATATTTTTACATCCGGTCAAGATAGCCGCCTGTCGGTTCTTAGGCTGGCGGAAAACTTCCCTGGTCTCACCCTGCCCAATCACCTTCCCCTCTTGCAGCATAATCACTTCCTCTGCAAAGCGGTAAATCTCATCCCGGGAATGGGAAACCATGATGGCCTGCCCCGGAAACTCCTCCAAGTGCAGCATCAGCTCTTCCTGCATCTTATCCCGTAAATATAAGTCCAAGGCGGAAAAAGGCTCATCCAGAAGAATCATTTTGGGCTCATTGGCAAAGATTCGAGCCAAGGCAACCCTTTGCTGCTGCCCTCCGGAAAGCTCCCCGGGAAAACGCTTTTCCAGTCCCGAAAGCTCCATTTTCCGAAGCAAATCGAAAATCCGCTCCGACCTGCTCTCTTTATTCTCCTTACCCTGCATAGCAATAGCAATATTTTCCCACACCGTCAAATGGGGAAAAAGCGCATAGGACTGAAAAAGATAGCCGATTCTTCTCTTTTGGGGCGGCAGATTGATTTTTTTCGAAGAGGAAAATAAGCAGGAATCCCCTATCATAATCTCCCCCTGCTTGGGCGTTACAATCCCCGCAATGCTCTTTAAGCACATACTCTTACCCGAACCCGAAGCCCCCAAAATTCCAATCCGCTTTTTATTAGAAGAAAAATGAATATCCAAAAGAAAGCTATCCAAAGGAAGCTGCAAGGACAGCTTACAAAAAGACGATTGTTCTGCGTTCTCCATTACAACTCCTTTCAAAACTTTCTATTTTCGGCTTTTGCTTAGAAGCTGTAACGCCGTCATGCAAAACAACGAAATCAGCATCACCACCCCTACCCATACTCCCGCAGTCACATAGTCCTGGTCCTGCATCACAAGGGCAATTCTTTGGGAAATGGTGGCGGTTTTTCCGGGGATGTTTCCCGCCAGCATGGATGTGGCGCCATACTCTCCCAGAGCTCTGGCAAAGCTTAACACCGTTCCAGAAAAGATACCGGGCGCGGAGAGCGGTACAATGATTTTCCAAAAAATGGAAAACTCACTCA
>CALHIC010000025.1 GCA_938030845.1 uncultured Oribacterium sp.
CTCACCAAAATTCTTATTGTAAAGCTTTGCTTTTGTAGCGTCCACTACGGTTACGGCTCCATCCAGCTTTACATCCAGATTCTCGGAAACGGTCTTTACCGCCGATAAAATATCGGAAAGCTTTCCAACTCCGGAGGGCTCAATCAAAATGCGGTCAGGATGATACTGCTCAATAACCTCCTTCAAGGAGCTTTCAAAGTCTCCCACTAAAGAGCAACAAATACAGCCCTGGTTCATTTCCCTGATTTCAATTCCCGCATTCTTTAAAAAGCCGCTGTCCACGCCGATCTCACCGAATTCATTCTCGATAAGAACAACATTTTCCCCTTTTAAAGCATCGGAAAGTAATTTCTGTATAAATGTAGTTTTTCCGGCTCCTAAAAAACCTGAAATAATATCAATCTTTGTCATAAAATCCTCCTTTGGGATGAATACATTTTTTCTATAGATACAAACGCTATTTTACGATAATCTCCGACCTTGTCAATATAAGCGCGGTATAAAGTTAGCTATACTTAACTTTCTTTAGAAAGATTCAATCATTTTTCCAAAAAATTCTCCTCCAAGACCTGCCACAGCTCTTCTCCGTCCTTCACAAGATATTTTGCCCCATGCTCCTGCAGCTCCTTTTTATCCCGAAAGCCATAAAGACAGCCAATGCTGAGCATCCCCGCATTTTTCGCCGCATCCAGGTCCGTCTTGGTATCTCCCACCATGATGGCCTCCTCGGGAGAAATTCCCAGTTCTTTGCAAACCGCAAGAAGCATATCCGGATTCGGTTTTAAAGGCATATTTCCATTATCTCCCAGTACCAGGGTAAAGCTGTCGGGAGCAAATACCTTGTTCAAAATAATGGACGCCTCTTCCTTAGGTTTGTTGGTAATGCAAACTCTGGAAATTCCCTTTTCCTCCAAGCGTTTCAGGCAGGCAGGAATACCGGGGTAGGGTTCCGCCTCATAGGTACAATTATCCGGAAAAATGGAGCGATAATATTCATAGGCCTCTTCGTAAAGCTCCATAACCTCATCCCCCTTAAGATCCAGGTCCATGGCCTTTTCCTCATCCTTTGCTTCCCATTTTTCCGCCTTTTCATACCAAATCTGAGCATTCTTTTCCAGGCTTCTTTCCACAAATTTCTTGGTTCCCACACCCACAAACTTCTTGGTTTCCTCCAGACTGACACCCTCCAAAGAAAAATGCTCCATGGTGGCATCCATGTTCTTTTTTAAGCTGGCCAAGGTATTCACCAGAGTTCCGTCCAAGTCAAACAATACCGCCTTGATTTTCTTTCCCATTTTCAACTCCTCTATATACTTTTTAAAAGCTTTTAGTGTATATTCACTATGCATGCAAAGGAAATCTGCTATTTGGATTTCTATATCTCAGCTAGTTGGATTTCTATATCTCAGCTAGTAGAATTTCAATATCTCAGTTTTCCTTTGAAAAAATAATCTTGAAAATCCAATGTTTTCTCCTCCACCAGTATAAAGAGGAAGAAAGGGAATGTCTATCATGGCTTATTATTACGCGGTAAAAATCGGAGAAAATCCGGGAATATACGATAGCTGGGCAGAATGTGAAAAACAGGTAAAGGGCTATCCCAATGCCCAATTTAAAAAATGGAAAACCAGGGAAGAGGCGGAAGCCTATATAAACGGAAACGGCAATTCAAAGCCATATAGCTCCTCCGGCATGACCTCTCTTGGCTTAGGTTCAAAAACGCCTTCTTTCCGGGAAGAAAAAGGGAAGGAAGGGCTTCTTCCTGCACAAGACGGTTCACTTCCGGCCATAGAAGAGCTTTTTCAGAGCACCAAGACAGACTGTATTGCCTATGTGGACGGAAGCTTTGAAAAGGACAGTGGCGTCTACGGATACGGTGTGGTTTTCATTGAAAAGAATGGAAATATCGAAGAATACTTTGATTCAGGCCGGGAAGAAAGCTACCAAAGCATGAGAAATGTTTCCGGAGAAATCCTGGGAGCCTTAAAGGCAGCTTCCCTGGCGGTAGAAAAAGGCTACTCCTCCATCGCCATATTCCATGACTACCAAGGCATCGCCTCCTGGGCAAAGGGAGGATGGAAATGCAATAAAGAAAAAACCATAGAATATAGAGAAAAAATGCTTTCCTACCAAAAGCAAATCAAAATCACCTTCCATAAGGTTTTAGCACACAGCGGAGACTACTTTAACGAAAGAGCCGATGAATTAGCTAAAAAAGCAGTCGGAATTTCCTAACTATTTTTTTCGAAGAAAAAACCGTGTTGGCATGGCAAATATCAATTTGCATATATAGCGAATACGATAAAGTGAATAAGCTATTATTTACAAAAGATACCGTTTCCAAACGGTGGATGACCATTGTCCCAGCTTTTCTGCATTTATAGTCTGAAATAGGGGTAATCTGAGGCCGTCTGTACTTGCGAAAAGCAAGCAAAGTGCGGCTTTTCGCTTAGTACAGCTACGTGCCGAAGTTAGCGGGAGCGTGCCCCTGTTTTAGAGCTATAA
>CALHIC010000026.1 GCA_938030845.1 uncultured Oribacterium sp.
CTGTACCAAGGTGCTTTCATGGTCTCCTATACCGTAAACCGAAAAGATACGAAGGTCCAAAAAGTCCATTTTTCCCTTTCTTCCTTCTTCCTGACTATTCTCCGGATTCTTCCCTTGCGTAGTCTTCTCCAAAGAATCAACGGTCTTTGGCTCCTCCTCCCGAAAGCTATAACTTTCTTCCGCTTTTCCTCCGGAAAGTCCGTAGCGGGAAAAGCTAAGCTTCGCCTTCCCGTAGGCACTTATAGGCTCCGGATTTTCCCTCGTTCCCCTGCCGTATTCCGCCTGAGAGCCGGCAAAAAGAAAGTACTTCACGCCGCATTGAAGCCCCCATTGGTAAAAGCCCTTACTCATTAAAAGGTTTTGCCCCTGAATCTCCGGATTTTCTCTTCCCTTGGAGCCTACCCCATCCCAAGCAAAGTGGATAATGGCATCCAAGTCCTTCGGGAGTAGATTCCCAAGGGCAAAGCCTTCCTCGGAGAAAGTACCTTCCTGTCCAGTCGCTATCCCTAGCGAATCATAAGCATCTGAAAGTCCACGATTTAATGAATCATCCCGTTTGTTCAAACTTTCCGGACTTCCCGAAGCAAGTTCTCCTCCCTCCGCAAAGCGGGAAAACGCCTTCATATCAACGGAAATGAGCTGAAGCCCCCTAAGGGACTCCAGCTTCTCTCTGTTTTTACTCTCTTTTCGAACTATGCCATACAGCTCGTGGCCTTGAGAAAGCAGTTCCTTCGCAGTATAAATCCCCAGAAAACTGCTTACTCCACTGATTAATATCTTCACAAAACTCCCTTATTGCTTAGTCTTTTCCCCTTAAACGGCTTTCATCTATTGCTCTTTTGCACTGCCCTTTTGCACTGCTCTTTTTTCTACCGCTCTTTTTTTACTGCTTTTTTTACTGCTTTTTTTCTATAGTTTTTTCAAGCTTCTTTCTTGGAAGAGATCTCCCCTATTTCTTTCTGGGATAGAGCATCAACATTTCCATCTCCTCCTCCGGAAGGAAGGGCGCCATATCCTCAAGAGGCGGGCTGAAAAGATTTCCCTCCGCATCTCTCTTGGCACTGGACTTTGGCAGGAACTGTTGCTCCATGCTTACAAACACTTCACAAATAACAGGGCCGCTCTGTCCTAAGGTCTTTTCAATCCCCTGCTCAAGCTCTGCATTTTCCTTGATGGAAACATAGGGATAGCCATAGGCATGGGCAAGTTTCTCAAGGTTCGGGAAAGACAGGTCACAGCCCTCCACACCGGAGTCCACACCGATTCCCACCAAAGGCTTTCCGAAGAAGCTGTTCTGGGTTTGACGAATGGAATGGTAGCCTCCATTGTTTACCACGAAAATCTTAATGGGCATCTGATGATGGATAATGGTTTGCAATTCCTGCAAATTCATCTGAATAGAGCCGTCTCCGGTCATTAAGAGAATATCCTTGCCCTGATAAGGGGGATAAATTTCTCCCTTGCCCTTCCAATAGGGATTCTCAGAAAGACGCTTTTTCTCATCCTCGGTAAAATCCACTACTCCGTAGTAGGCACCGATAGCCGCAGGCAATCCGTAACCCATGGAAGCCACACCGTCCTGGCTGATAAAGCGAGTTCCCTTTTTAATGATATAGCTCTGTCCGCCGGCAACACAGGGAGAACCATTTCCCACCACTGTAATCTGGTCTTCTGAAGCTCTCTCGGAAAGCTTTTCCACAAGGGCGTAAACATTGGTCAGTTCTCCCTCTCGCTGCTCAAGATACTCCGGAAGCACGGTGGGGTAGTTTGCCTGATAAAAACGGATGGTATCAAGCCAGCTTAAGTTGGCATCCTGCTTTTCCGCCAAAATCTTTCCTGCCGCATCTTCCCTTACAAAGCCCTTTGCCTTTTCTCTGGAAATACCCTTTCCGCCGGCAAAAAGAGGAAGCTTTTCTTCCTGATTCAGCAAATGCAGTAAGGCCTCTAAGAGAGCCTTGGCATCTCCGTGAAGCGCCAGGTCACAGTGCACGGAGGGCTTTGCAATCTCTTCCAAATCAATATCGTTTTGCATCACATAGGCCTTGGGTGCCCACTCCCAGAAGCTGTAGCCCACCTGACGAATATTTAAACGGGAGCCAATGCTTAAAACCACATCCGCATTTTGCACCGCCAGATTTCCCGGACGGTCTCCTCTTCCCCCGGGACGACCTGCATTTAAGGGATGCTTGGTGGGGAAAATGTCCGGAGCATTCCAGCCTAAAACCACGGGAATTCCCAGCTTTTCCGCACATTCTAAGAACAAGCCCTCCGCTCCCGCAATACGAATACCGTTTCCGGTATAGAAGATAGGATGCTCACTGCTCCGAATCTTCTCTAAAACTTCCTTTGCCAGAGGAAGGAAATCCTGCCAGTTCTGAATCCCGGTCTTTTCCTTCTTCTCTGTTCTGTCCTCTTCCAGGATATGCGGATTCTTCTCAGAAGATAAAGCCTTTAAAAGAGCCTCTTTCTCCCCATCCGACGCAAAATACCGCCGAAGGACGGTGGCGGTTTCCGGATGGCTATTCTTTACGCTACCTGTTTCCCAGCCATCTCCTCCCGCCTCATAGCTTTCCGGGGAGAAGCCCAGCAAATCCTCTTCCTCCACCATAAAGCCCTGCACATCCACAGGAACATCCAACCAGCAGGGGCCGGGACGACCTGTTTGGCTAAGGTAAATTGCCTTTTCAATGGCGTAGCGCACCCGATAAGGGTCAATCAGCATCTCGCTGTATTTACACATGCAGGATACGGATTGCAGAATATCAAATTCCTGGTCTCCCATGGCTCTCAGGGCTCTTCCGGACCAACGGGCGGTATTGTCATGACGCACCTGACCGGATAGAACCAGCATGGGAATAGAGTCCAGATACGCTCCCACCACACCGGTAATGGCATTGGTACCGCCGGGGCCGGAAGTCACACATACAATCCCCGGCACATTATGGATTCTGGCATAGCTTTCCGCCGCCATGGCACAGGCCTGTTCATGGTGCTGATAGAGCGTATGCATCCCCCTCTGATGCCCGAAGGCATCATTTAAGTGCATCGCGCCGCCGCCGGTCACGCTGAAGTTCTGCGTGATCCCATTTGCGACGAGTGTCTCCGAAATGTAGTCCGCCAATCTCTGTCTCATGCTCTCCTATCTC
>CALHIC010000027.1 GCA_938030845.1 uncultured Oribacterium sp.
AAGGGGTTCATATAGGAATTGTTTACGGTGTAGAAATCGCTCTCCGGAAAGGGTTCTCCCCCATCCATGGGATTTCCCTGGGCATCAATGATTCTGCCCTTCAAAAAATCCCCTACAGGAACACGAAGGCGCCTTCTTGTATTCCGTACAAAGGCGCCTGATGTAATGCCCACAGAGGTCTTATAGGTCATAAGCTGTACCCGGTCTCCCTTGAAGCCTACGACTTCCGCGGCCACCTGGCTTTCCGTCTCATCACTATAAATCATGCAAATATCTCCGATACTGGACTTTCCGGTGCCGGAGGCTTCCATAGACATTCCTACGATATTCTCGATTTTTCCGATATTCTCCACGGTATCCATCTTCTTAATCGTGGAAAGAATATTTTCATACATCCCTTACTCACTCTCTTGGGCATCCAATCGTCCCAATCTCTCCCTTAAATTTTCCATCTGGGTGTCGATGCTGGCATCTACAATTTCATCCGGAGTTTCCATAATCAGTTTGCCGGGCTCTTCCTTCTCCACAATCACAAACTTGATGTTGTCGGAAATCTGGCTTAATTCATTGGCCACATCTCCATCCGTCTCCACCAGCATTTCATAATCCAGTCGGTCAATATGTATTTTCAGCCATGCGGTCTTCTTGATACGCTCCGCCTCTTTTAAAATCATCCTTCGAATAACTTCTCCCGAGGAACGGAGGCTGACCAGAATAACCTTTTCCGCCACCGCAATAGCCACATCCTTTAACTCATCCATATAACGGTAAAGGCGCTCCGTTTTCGCATCCTCTACCATACGAAGGCATCTAGTCATGTCCATCCGGAAATTCTCCATTTCCTCCGCATGCTCCGCCATTACCTTCTCCTCGGCTTCCGCCTTTCCTGCCTCTAAGCCCTTTTGAAAGCCGGCCTGATAGCCCTCTTCCTCTGCCTTTTCCTTTAAAAGCTTAGCTTCCTTTTCCGCCGCATCCATAATTCTCTGGGCTTTTTCCAAAGCCAAATGCAGCAAGGTCTCATGGTAGGGGTCCTCTGCCTTTGTTTCCGGAAGAGGAAGAGCATCTTCCGGCTCTTCCTCCTCTTCTTCTCCTTCGGAGGAAGCAAATTCTTCCATTTCCTCCTCTTGAATCTCTTCCGGCTCTTCCAAGCTCTCTAAAAAGGAGGAAAGCTGGCTATTGCTAGCCGAGCGAATCACTTTTTTAGACGAGAACATTGTCTTCATCGCCTCCCTTATTAATGATTACCTCTCCCTTATCCTCTAAGAGACGAATCAGGTTAACAATACGCTGCTGTGCCTCTTCCACATCCTTCAAGCGGACATTTCTGGAGTTCTCCATATCACTCTTAACGGTTTCCGCCATACGCTTGGACATGTTGTTGAAGAAGATCTGCTTCATCTCTTCATTTGCGGTCTTCAAGGCGAATACCACATCCTTGGAGTCACAATCTCGGATAAATCTCTGTACGGAACGATCGTCCATGGTAAGGATATCCTCGAAGACAAACATCTTGTCCTTGATATCCGCAGAAAGATCCGGGTCGGTAACATCCAACTCGTCGAAAATCTTCTTTTCGTTACTTCTGTCAATGTGGTTCATCACATCCGCCACGAAGTCAATACCGCCCAGGTTCATGTTGTCCTCACTGGTGATAATGGTATCGAACTTTCGCTTCATCTCTTCTTCCACGATGGAAATGGCTTCCGGGGAAACTCTGTCCATCTTCGCCATAGCCATAACCGTAGGAATACGCTTTG
>CALHIC010000028.1 GCA_938030845.1 uncultured Oribacterium sp.
TCCTTACAATAAGAAGAGCCTATTGCTTTTGCTTTTCCCATACAGCAAACCAAAACATCCGCTCTCTTGGTCACTTCTTTTATATTACTCGTTTTACTGTGACAGAGAGTTACCGTGGCATCCCCATTGGTCATCAGGATGGACAAGGGTCTTCCCACTACCAAAGAACGTCCCAAAATGCAAACTTCCTTTCCCGCCAGGGGAATCTTATAAAAACGGCACATTTCCATAACTGCCTGTGCGGTGCAGGGCGCAAAGGCACTTTCATCCTTTAAAATCAAGCCCGCCATGCTCTCTCTGCTGACCCCTTCCACATCCTTTTCTCTCTTAATCATTCTGAAGGCTGTTTCCTGATCCAAATGAGAGGGAAGGGGACGAAATATCATAATTCCGTGAATCTCTTCATCATCATTTAAAAATTGAATAACCTCCTGAAACTGTTCATTGCTGCAATCCGCCGGAAGCTGATAGCTCTTTACTTCCAATCCGAAGGATAGAAAACGCTTTTTAATGGCCTTCTCATAGGTAACATCCGCCGTCCTTTCTCCTACACGGATAAGCGCCAAAGCCGGCATCACCCCGGGTCTCTCCGCCAAAAAGGCCACACATTCCTTCTCTATTTCTTCCGCCACCGGTTTTCCCAATAATTCTTCCATACTTCCTTACTACTCCTTTCCCCATTTGAAATTAAGTCTTTAAGCTCCTCTTACCACATTTTCTACCGTCTGAATAATCTCTTCCAGCGAAGAAATGCCCGTTCTTGCCCTATCGCAAACTGCCTCTCTTTTCGCCTTGATTTCCCGATTCTGCATACTTTTGGTATTGATATATACATTCAGTATGGCACTTTCCATGGCTGTCTTCAGGAAGCCAGCCCCTACTCCCACATCCGATAGGGCAATTCGGGAACCTCTCTCCTGTAATCTGGCAAATAAAGGAAGCTTCTCTAAGCATAGCTCCAAAAGCTCTGTAGGCACCAATGACGCCTCCGTAAGACAGCGCTCCATCGTTTCCCTGTAAATCTTTTGTTCTTCCTCTGTTTCTCTGGGTAAGGAATATGCCTTTGACAGAGGCAGGAAAACCTCTTCATCCTTTGCTTCCAAAGCAAGAGCCTTCTGTTTTGCCTCCTCCAGGGATTTCATGATTTCTTTCAGTTCTTCCTGAAAGTCTGCATAGCTCTTCTTTCCCAATGTAAGATTTCCCACCATCATTCCCAGAGAAAAGGCAAATGCGGCAGACAGGGCAGCCGCCCCGCCGCCTCCGGGAATCGGGCTCTTGGAAGAAAGAGCCTCTAAATACTGAACAACGGTTTCTTGCTTCTGCTCTTTCATACCTTTCCCCTCCTGCACTCGACCCTTAATGGACTTCTATAACACACCAATCCTATATCCTATAATTTTGCTGTTTATACTAGCATAATATTTCTGTTTTATACAAGTTTTCTGTTTTACACAAGCTTTCCGTTTCGCACAAGCTTTCTGTTATACACAAGCTTTCTCAATGCAATATGATCGCCCAAATCGCTTGAGTGACGCCAACAAGACAGGACACGATACAGGGAGAACAGACCTAAACACAAAGCAAGGTTCCAAGCTGTCTTCCTCCACCGGCTTGGAACCTTCACACAGTATTTTGCTTTATTATTCTTCGAAGGAAAGAATTTATTCTTATGAAAAACTTCCTTTTACGCTTTCTTCTCCTGTAAAGCCCTTACTAGCTCCGGGAGTCCGAAAAGGGTGATGAAGCCCCCGGCATCCTTATGATCATATAAATCTCCCGTGGTAAAGCTTGCCAGGGAAGCATTGTAAAGAGAATAGGGAGAAGAGGTTCCGGCCTTTATGATATTTCCCTTATAAAGCTTCATCTTGGTCTCTCCGGATACCTTCTCCTGGGTGCTCTTCACAAAGGCCTGCAAAGCTTCCCGAAGAGGAGCAAACCACTTTCCTTCATAAACCACCTGAGAAATCTTCTCCTCTACGATTTTCTTCATTTCCATGGTCTGCCGATCCAAAATCAGCTCTTCCAACTGCTTATGGGCTTCCAAAAGGATGGTTCCGCCGGGAGTTTCGTAAACTCCACGACTCTTTATCCCCACCACGCGGTTCTCCACAATATCCACAATGCCGATACCGTTCTTTCCTCCCAGGCGATTGAGTTCCAAAATTATATCCTTTAAAGACATTTTCTCCCCGTTCAACGCCACTGGCACCCCCTTCTCCCAAGTAATAGAAAG
>CALHIC010000029.1 GCA_938030845.1 uncultured Oribacterium sp.
TTTGGTATTGAACGACCAAGATGAACTCAAAGGGCTGATTACAGTTTTCCGCCAAAATCTTGGCTAAGTTCTTCTTGGTACGGAGAATCCATTCTGCCGTAATCTGAATCTCTGTAGCCTGTCCCTGGGCACCGCCTGAGGGCTGGTGAATCATAACCTCCGCATTGGGAAGAATCATTCTCTTTCCCTTGGCGCCCCCAGCCAGTAAGAAGGCTCCCATGGATGCCGCCATACCTACGCAAATGGTGGAAACGTCACACTTAATGTACTGCATGGTATCATAAATTCCCATTCCTGCGGTTACTGAGCCTCCCGGAGAATTGATATAGAGGGAAATGTCCTTATCCGGATCCTCAGACTCCAAGAAAAGCAGCTGGGCAATAACCAGAGATGCGGTATCGCTGTTTACCTCGTCTCCCAGGAAAACGATTCTTTCGTTTAAGAGTCTGGAAAAAATATCGTAGGAACGCTCTCCCCTACTGGTAGACTGAATAACGTAGGGAATGGTGGTTATATTTTGTGGATATGAAAAATTCTTCATTGTATACCTCCTCTATTATGGATTCTTCTATAGAATACCATAGGGCAATCCTTTCCCCTATAAACCCATGGTTTAAGAAAGAAAAGGACCGGGAAGCCGAAACAGGCTTCTCAGTCCTAAAATATTCTTTATTTCGGAAGGCTTACTTCTCAGCAGCTTCTTCCTTCTCTTCTTTCTTGCTCTTCTTCTCAGGCTTTACAAGCTTCGCTTCACTTACCAGCTTGTCAATGGTAGCCTGAATATCCAACTCTCTCTTAATGGAAAGCTTCTGAGAATCGCTGATGGTCTTTGCCAGATCTTCCTTCTTCATGCGATACTGCTCTGCAATTCTCTCCAGTTCCTTCTCAATAGCTTCTTCGGTAACCTCGATGCCTTCCTTCTTCTGGATAGCATCCAAAACCAAAGAGGTCTTGATGTTCTGAACGGCGGTCTCTCTCATCTGGCTCTTTAAGCCCTCTTCTGTAAGACCGGTAATCTGCATATACTGATCCATGGGGATGCCCTGTGCTTCCATACGTCTAGCGTAGTCATAGAACATCTGATCCAGCTGCATCTCCACCATCGGCTCAGGAAGCTCTACGGAAGCATTCTCCACAACCTTGGCCACTACGTTGTTCTCTACCTGAGAAGTAGCTCTCTTCTCCTTCTCTTCCTTAATCTGCTTCTTTAAGTCTTCCTTATACTCCTTAAGAGTCTCAAACTCGGAAACCTCGGAGGCAAACTCGTCATCAGCCTTAGGAACCTGCTTCTCCTTAACAGCCTTAACATTTACCTTGAATAAAGCTTCTTTTCCTGCTAAATCCTTAGCGCCGTAGTTCTCCGGGAAGGTAACATGAACATCTACTTCTTCTCCGGCCTTTGCTCCGATCAGCTGATCTTCAAATCCGGGAATAAAGGTTCCGGAACCGATGGTAAGAGGATAATCCTCCCCTCTTCCGCCGGGGAATTCCTTACCGTCTACAGAACCTACAAAGTCGATGGTAGCGATGTCGTTCTTCTTAATAGCACGATCCACATCCACCATTCTGGAATTCTTCTCCAGTTCCTTATTCAAACGCTCGGTTACTTCCTTCGCGCTTACAGATACATCAGCCTTCTCTGCGGTAACACCGAAGTACTCTCCAAGAGTAACCTCAGGACGTACGGCAACGGTAGCGGTGAAGATGAAGTCCTTTCCCTCTCCAATCTGCTCAACGCCGATTTCAGGACGGGAAACGATATCTAAGCCGGATTCCTTGGCAGCTGCAGGATAATGAGTATCCAAAATGTTGTTAATCGCTGCATCGTAGAAAACCTGTGGGCCATACTGCTGCTCAATCATCTTCTTTGTTGCTTTTCCCTTACGGAATCCGGGAATATTATAACGAGTCTTATTCTTCTGATAAGCCTGTTCTACAGCCTGAGCAAAGTCCTCTGCGGATACATCTACTGTAATCTTTGCCATATTCTTTTCTAGATTTTCTACCTTTACGCTCATTGCGCATACCTCCAAACCAATTTTCTTTTATCACGAGCAGTTCGCTTTTAAGGCGTACAAATTCTCGTTCTGCCGGACTCCGCCACCGGCAGAGCTTTCGAGGGACAAGTATAGCATTTCTCTAAGATTCTTGCAAGAAAAAGAGGAAAAATCCGCCTCCTGTAAAGGAGGAGAATCCACCCTTCGCTTAGTCCTTCCCTTTAATTTCTAAAAGC
>CALHIC010000030.1 GCA_938030845.1 uncultured Oribacterium sp.
ACCGCAAGTAATATTCAAAATAACTGAAATACTACAATATGTGATAAAATGAAAGGGCTATTCCGTAGGGACAGCCCTTTTAAAACGCAATAAAAGATGAATCAAGAATAAATGAGAGAAATAAACCGGTCGGAAAATAAACCGGACATAAGATAAACGAATCAGAATCCCCCACTTTGTCTGATAGGAGCATCATATGAGAGAATTTAAAAGCATATCCGGCCTGTATGACGGCAATTTAGCCTTATCCATAGCGCCGGCCCTTACCCCCAAAGGGATAGAGGAAAATCCATTGTTTTTTCAGGGAGAAATCGTGAATCCTGCAATTATCGCGGGAGGACTTTTGGTTCTTGCGGATATTGTGAGCACAAGATATTTTCAGTATGTGCCTGCTGCGCAGAAGGATCCCGTACTTTCTGCCCAGGGGGATAGGCTTAGAGCGGAATGCTTTTCCGCTTGTAACGGTGTTTATGCAAGGCTGGATATATTTCAAACTGCCTTGGACGGAGAAATTCTTTACGGCACTACCAACGTGGATATAGGCGTCAAGCTAAGGCAAGCCCTTTGTAAAGTGAGGCAGGGAGATAAATTAAAGTTTCTTATCGGCGATGAGGGCTGGAAGAGCTTACACAGTAAGGAGCTTTCGGACGGAACCTTGCTTACGGACATCCTGATAGAGCGACCCGTGCAAATGCCGGATCGCTGGATTCGAGCTCTGGGAAATTGCGCCATGCTTCATCAAAAAATGAAATACAAATTCCACCTGGAAGGAATGCAGGCAAAGGCCTTTATTGCAGGGCTTCCGCCTGTTACCGGAAAGGAACAATCCGGATGGCTATGCCCCACAAAAACCGGTGCAATATTGAAGCTACGGGAAGAAAAAGACAGCGTATATATCAGCGGTCTTCATCGGCTTAGCGGGCTGAAGCGTCTCATGAGCCATGTAAACAGAATCAATTTTTATGCTCCCGAAGGGACTGCTCCCGGGCAAATGATGATTGAAGTTTGTATGAGCGGTGCAAGCATTACCTTGAGCCTTACGGCGAAGAGCTATGAAGGTTATTCCGGGGAAGGGGCTTTACTGGAGGCACTTTCTAACTTAGAGACTTTGGAATGTGCCGAAAGAATCGATAACAAATTGAATTTTGAGCCCAAAATTAAACTTGAAAATATCTCAGCATTCCTGGGCATGGATAAGAAAAATGTTCATGATGCCATGGAACTCCTTGCCGTTTCAGGAAAGCTGGGCTTTGATGTCCATGAAAATGCATTTTTCCATAGAGAGCTTCCTGATGACCCGGATAGAGTATTAAAGGACAATCCGAGACTTG
>CALHIC010000031.1 GCA_938030845.1 uncultured Oribacterium sp.
CTGAAAATGGCAGACTGGGCATTCCCTGCATGATTCTTCCGGATGGAAGAAAGTTTTTGGATATGGATGAGGCGATTGCAGCTTTAGGGGCATAGTAATATGCCCCTACATTCTGCCCTTTTCCACCTGTTCCTTGGCTAAAACCGCAGCCCCAAGGGCTCCGGCATAGCGGGCATTTTTATGGGAATGAATGGGCTTGCCGATTTTCTCCGATAAAATCTCCTGAAAATAGGCCGCTTCACAAAGCCCTCCGGTCAGATAGACCTCCGGGCTTTGATCCCTGAGTCTTCCCAACATTTGCACGACCTTTCCGGCAACGGATTGCAGGATGCCGTAAGCAATGTTGGCTCGTTCAATGCCCTGTCCCACTAAGGAAATCACCTCGGATTCCGCAAAAACCGTACACATGGAACTGATTTTTACTTCTTCGGTATGCTCCTTGGCAAGAGAATTCAATTCCTCCATGGAAATGTTTAAACGGTTTGCCATAACCTCCAAAAACTTTCCTGTTCCTGCAGAGCATTTGTCATTCATAAAAAACTCTTCCACGGTTCTTCCTTTACAGGTAATCACCTTGGTATCCTGACCGCCCACATCAATCACGTTCATGGCTTCATTACCAAAAAGAGCCATGGCTCCTTTGGCATGGCAAGTGATTTCCGTCATGGTTTTTCCTGCAAAAGCCACCGCATTTCTGCCGTAGCCTGTGGCAATACAGGCATAGTGCTCTTCATCCATTGGATCTTCCAATCGTTCTCCAATAGACTTTAAGGCTTCAAAGCTACTCCAGCCGGTAGGCACGGAAAAGGCTTGAAGAATCTCGCCTTTTCCGTCTAAAACCACCGCCTTTCCCGCTGTGGAGCCTATATCAATTCCTAAATATTTTCTCTCCATCTTCCCTTTCCTATACTAAATCCAAAAAGGAATTACAGCATCTCAATAAATGCTGCCACACGGGTATTTAACTGCCCTACATCAGACTGAGAGTAGTCAGTCTCTACGTTAAGGTAAGGAATACCCTTTTCTTCATTTACAAAGCGGCGAATCTTGTTGGTCTCAATAGCATAGGTATGACAAGCCTGCAAGGTCATATCCAAAACGCCGTCAGCATGATATTCCGTAATCATCTCATCCAAACTCTTAAAACGATTGTGGTTTGGAGTCATAACGGAGCAACCGATTGCCAAGTATCTTCTGGAAATTGCCTCATAGATATCTTCAGCATTTTCATCCACCTGAATTCCGATAGCCTTTTCTCCTGTACAGTTCTCATAGCCTACAACCACACCGCCATTTTCCTCAACGGCACGAATTACCTTCTCGGTAGCTCCTCCGATAGGACAGCCGGTAATTAAGATGCGGGGACGCTTCTCAAAATGCTTACCTGCCTTATATTCCTCTTCGGTCTTCTGCTTCAGGGCAATCACTTCCTCAGCCAATGCCGCTCTGTCAAACTTAAAGGTGGAGCCATAAAGCACCTTGAATACATCATAGCCGGAAATCGGTGTGGGGTCATACTTCATTAATCCGTAGAAATCCTTTAATGCCTGATTTGCCCGGTTATTGACTCTGGTAGCTTCTCTTACCATCTCATCGGTAATTTCCACCTGGAACTTCTCGGAAAGATAATCCTTTAAGCGGATAATCTCGTTACGATAAAGCTGAACCGCCGCCTCTGTCTGCTCGTGGGGCAGGCGCAGGAAGAAAACATCCTTAAACTCACTCATCAGTTCATACATTTTCTTCTTTCCGTCACAGGTGCTTTCTCCCACAACCACATCGGAAAAATAAAAGAAGGGACACTTATCGGTTTTTGCAAATCCGTAACTGGACTTAATCAAAGGACAAAGATTCTTGGGAAGATCCTTCTCCGCCTCTGCAATGGTTTCATCGGAAGTGGAACAAAGAGAAACGCTGGCTGCTCCTGCCGCCATGGCGATTTCCTTCGGAAAATAAGTACAATAGGATCCCACAATAGGCTTCCCCTGATCCTTCCATTCCTTTACCATTAAGAAGGACTTCTTTCTCTGCTCCGCAAAGCTCTCAAAAATCTCCGGTAATTCCTGTACAAGTTGCATGTTTAGCTCCTTTCCAAATAGACGCAAGTAAAATATATTGTGCTACAGCTCCTCTTCCCTCCTGACAAAGGAGAGAAACTGTTGTAACCTTTCCTGTTTGGTATCGGAAAAAAACTCCTCCGGCGGGGCATCCACCTGAATCTTTCCTTCTTCCATAAATAAAATCCGGTTGGCCACCTGTCTGGCAAAGGAAATTTCATGGGTGACGATAATCATGGTTCGCCCTTCCTTCGCTACCTCCTGTATGGTGGCTAAGACTTCTTTTACCCATTCCGGATCCAAGGCGGAGGTGGGTTCGTCAAATAAAATCACCTCCGGATTCACCGCCAATGCCCTGGCAATTCCTACTCTTTGCTGCTGTCCCCCGGACAGCTTGGACGGATAGAAGTCCATTCTATCCCCCATCCCTACTTGCTCTAAAAGTCGCTTGGAAATTTCTTCCGCCTCAGCTTTGGGCATTTTTTGCACCTTCGTTAAGGCTTCCATAACATTTTCCAAGGCAGTTTTATTCTTGAAAAGGTTGAACTGCTGAAAAACCATGGAAGATTTCCGCCGTAAAGCGTATACCTCTTCCTTTGTATGGGACTTTGCATCCACCCTACATTCCCCGATGCGAATCTTTCCTTCGCTTGGTACTGTAAGGTAATTTAAGCAACGAAGCAGGGTGGACTTTCCCGTTCCTGAGGGGCCAATGATGGCTACAATATCTCCTTTATGAATTTCTAAGGAAATATCCTTTAAAACCTCTGTTCCCCCCGGAAAGCTTTTGGACAAATGTTCGATTTCTATGAGTACTTCTTTCTCCACGGACTGTCCTCCCTACTTCTATGCTTGTATCTATTCCTACGCTTATGTCTTAGTTCTCAATTTTGTTTTACTTTTCGATATAGCTAATTACTCCACAGTAAATCCAAGCTCGCTGTAAGGAATGATATTCTTTGTCATGTCGGAATACATATATTTCTCTACAATCTTCGCCACGGTTCCATCCTCCAGCATCTCGGAAAGAACCACATTTACCTCATTTCTTAAAGCCTTGCCCTCATCAGTCTTGGCAAAGTAGTAAGCAACATCGTTGGCATAAAGACGCTCATCCAAGAAACGAAGCTTATTGTTGCTGGCATTTTCCCACTTATAGACTGCGGAGTCCGTAGAAGCGAAGGCATCCAGTCTGCCTAAAAGAACATCCTGATAACCTGCGGAGCCATTCTCTCCTTCATACAGAGTTACGGTAAAGCCCTTTTCCTGTCCCATTCTTTCAATGGTCTGCTGAGCTGCCTGTCCGTTTAATACGCCAACCTTCTTATCCTTCAAATCATCAAAGGTCTTAATGGCACTGTCTTCCTTAACCACTACGCACTGTGCATCTCCGTAGTAAGGTACGGAAACCAAATACTTCTGCACTCTGTCAGCATTTACCGCATAGCAGTTTGCAGCCACATCCGCTCTCTTCGCATCCACCTGTCCGAAGGTTGCTCCGGAGCCGGTAGCCTGCATGACGTCAATGGTCCAACCGGTTCTGTTACCAATTTCTTTCCAGATTTCCGCATCAATACCGGTCCAGTTGCCCTTATCGTCAATTAAGCTGTAGGGCTCTCCTCCACCGCTGGTCGCCACATGGACGGTTCTTCCCTTGGTGATTTCCACCTTGGCACTGTCACTGCCTGCCTTCTCTGTAGCTTTCTCACTTTCTCCTGCCTTCTCCGTAGCTTTCTCAGAAGCAACCTCCGTAGCCTTCTCACTTGCCTTCTCTGTTCCTGCCGCAGTTGTTGCGGTCTTCGCTCCTCCGCAGGCATTCAGTGCCAATGCAGCCAAAGCCAAGACAATCCATAAATTCTTTTTCTTCATTTTTCTTCCTCCCTATACAATAGTTTCGCCTTTTAGGCGATAGCCAAGTTTTCTTTGATTTTCTAGTAAGCTTCCTTCAGTCGCTTTTCCACTATCTTCCGGAAAAAATCAAAGAAACTGATTACAACCCAGTACACCAGCATTACCGCCCCGTAGACTTCAAAGTATCGGTAGCTTTGGGAACCTTCCGTTCTGGCTGCTCCCATAATATCTGGAACCCCCAGCATAAAGGCCAGGGAACTGGATTTGATCAGATTGATAAAGTCATTAAAGAGGGGTGGTATAGCCACACGAATTGCCTGAGGCAAGACAATGCGGTATACCACCTGAAAGTGAGTCATCCCTAAAGACAGAGCCGCTTCTTTCTGTCCTTCTTCTACAGACATCAGGGCTCCTCGGATGCTTTCTGACATAAATGCTCCAACATTGACACTCAGCACGAAGGCCACAGCGGAAATCGGTGTCATATCTCTTACCAAGACACTGTAAACCGCCAAGCCGAAGTAAAAGAAATACAGCTGGGCAACAATGGGGGTTCCCCGCATAAAGGAAACCAAAAATTTACATAAGGGATTTAAAATCGGAACCTGATAATAAGAAATAACGGCAATCAAGATGCCTAAAATCAGGGAGAAAAATGTTGCGATTAAAGCGATTTCCAGGGTTACGGGAACCTTCATAAAAATCTTCGGAATTACAGAAAAAAAATAAGAAACATCAAACATT
>CALHIC010000032.1 GCA_938030845.1 uncultured Oribacterium sp.
TGATACAGGTGAAAAAAGATTTTCCCAACCATTTTTCTCTTTTTCTTTGCTTTTAATTTTTATTCTATAATTCTTTTTAAATTCTTCAAAAACACTTTGTGGAGATGAATACTTGTCTTTAGTGTTCTCATTAACTTTTAACTCTGCAATATTTTGTTTAGTCTCATCTATCTCCTTTTGTATCTTCGCAATATTCTCATATTGATCTAAAATTTTTTCTCCTGCATCTTGGAATTTTTCTAATTCCTCTTTCAGTTTTGTTTTAGCTTCTTCTAATGACCCTGATGTTTTCTCTGGATTATCTTTAGCATCCTTACACGTCGCTTCGTTCATGGCAAATACGCTTGCTCCTTCCTTATGAATTACCTGTATTATGATACATTCATATCATACCCTCCCATGCAAAGCAACACTTACAATCCCCTCCAACACATTCACCACAATACTATTTCCTGCCTGTTTATATAGGATAGATGAAGTCATACCTTTTCTCTCAGGAAATACCGTCCTAAGCTTTTCAAAGTCTTCTTCATCAAAGCCCATAAGTCTGAAGCATTCCTTTTCTGTAAGATAGCGATACTTTCCATTCTTTAAGTCCACAATCCCGGAATTAGGGATTCTTACCTGCTTCGTAGTGATGGTATAAGCATATTTATCTATCACATTAAGCTTACCCTTGAAGTTCTTATTTTTAGGCTGTCCTCTTAAGTAGCAAAGCATGGACTCCTGTCTTACCTCATATTTCTCTGAAACACCTTCTTCCAAAAATTCGGATATATCTCTTGTGGGAACAGGCTTCAGTTTAGAAAAGTCAAAATCATTTTTTCCTAACATACTCACCACAAAGATTCGCTCTCTTTTCTGAGGTATCCCAAAATCCATAGCATTTAGGATTGCATATTTATTTTCATAGCCCAGCCTTTCCATTTCTGTTAAATAATGAAAAAAGGAAGCTCTCAAATTCTTATCGAGAACTCCCTTTACATTTTCCCAGATGACTATCCGAGGTCTACTATTCATTTCTTCAATAATCCGTATTGTCTCAAACAAAAGACTGCTTCTTGTGCCACTCCCTTTTTTTCCTCCTTGCTTTAAACCGGCTCTGCTAAAGTCCTGGCACGGACTTCCATGCATGAGTAAATCAATTCTTTGCTTCGGAGGATTGTAGTCAATAATGCTCTTTGGTTTAAAATCCGCATTATACAAGGCGTTATAGCTTTTCACGCAATTCTTATCAATTTCCACATAGTCTATAACTTTATGCGGTATTTTTTGCCGAATCAATGCCTTTCGAATTGCTCCGATGCCTCCAAACAGTTCCAATACATTCAATGTTTCTATCTTCATCACCTCCAATAAAAAAGGGAACAAGATTTTCTCTCGTTCCCCTAAATGCTGTTTCTATATTGTTCCACCAGACTTTGAATCTCTTTTTCAATTCTTCGAAGAAACGCTTCCTTATTCTCTTTCCCGGAAGCAATGTCTGAAAGCTCCATTTCCCACTTCGCAGTGGTTTCTGCCGATTTGAACTTTTCCGCAACAATCGTGATTAGGTTAATGCCTTTATGCGTAGCCAGTAAGTTCTTTTTATCTCTTTCCACAAAACCTTTATAAATTAGGTTTTCAATAACTCCTGCTCTTGTTGCCGGTGTTCCTAAACCTCTTCGTTCTACTTCTACAGCCTTGTCTATCATTTCTGTTCCTGCCAGCTCCATTGCCTTTAAAAGGGTATCTTCCGTATAATGCTTCGGTGCTGCAGTATATTTTTCTCTAAGCTCTGAACTTTCAAGATGTAAAATGTCTCCACTCGAAACACTTGGTAAGACAAGTTCCTCGCTCTTCTTCGCCTTATATGCTTTCAGGTACTTCGTAAAGCCCTCTTCTATAATTACCTTACCTGTACTTCTGCTATTACTTTAGTAAGACTTTCTTTAAGGGGATATCCTAAGCTGGCATAAAGCTTGTTTAGGATAAGCCGGTATACCTTCGCTTCACTTTCAGGAAGTTTCGATAAATCCTCTTGCAAGGAACTAATGGTTGGAATAATCGCATGGTGATCCGTTACCTTCTTCGAATTAAAGACTACTTTAACCCGCTCTTTATCAAAATCATTTTTCCCTACGATATTGTTAACCGTATTTACAATCATATCTT
>CALHIC010000033.1 GCA_938030845.1 uncultured Oribacterium sp.
TAATTACGCAGAGCGAGGTTGGCGCAAGCGTGCCCGCTTTCCTGCCTATTCAGCATCGGAGCGCAGCCCTTTTCTTCTCCTCTTTCTCTCCGAAAGATACACAAAGCAATTTTTAAAAAGTCTTGTTTCAATAGCGATCATTCTTCCCAGTGGCACCCCTTGGAAATCCACCTTCTTCATTTCTTTTCTTTCCTTTAAGCCTTTAAAGATACCCTTTCGATAGGCCTTTCCGTAGCCCTTCTTTTGGAAGTAAAGAGCCTTAATCAAAATTCCCAGTAAGAAGGGAAGGAAGTTCAGAATTTTCAGCCCAAGAGGAAAGTTTTTATAAAGCAGGAAAATAGAGTTTCTGGCAGAAAGCTCTACCTTAAAATCGCTGTATTTTCCCCCGCTGGTTCCGGAACCCACATGCTTACAAAGGGCAGTGGGGCAGTAGTACACAGAGTAGCCCTTCCACTGGGCTCGAAAGGATAAGTCAACATCCTCCAGGTAGGCAAAATGCTTTTCGTCAAAAAGTCCGGTTTCTTCCAAAAGAGGAATACTGTATAGGGAAGCTCCTCCGCAGGCGGAAAATACCTTTTCGGCCTTAGTCCACCGGGAGGCTTCATCCTCTAAACCTCTTTGGAAGGGAAAACCTAAGAGGCACAGTTCGTCCCCGGCATCATCCATCAGGCTGGGGTCATGCATCTTTACCATTTTGGAGGAAAGGGCAAATACCTTTTCTCCTTTTTTTTCTTTTTCTTCCATAAAAAGCAGAAGCTGCTCTACAAAATCCGGAGCCACCTCCGTATCGTTGTTTAAAAGCAGGGCATAGCTAGCACCTTGCTCCTTGGCCCAGAGTATTCCCTGGTTCACTGCAGTGGCAAAACCTGTGTTTTCCGTATTTTGAATCAGGAAAATCCGCTCCGGATCCTGCTCCATCCAATGGCGGATTTGTTTTTCACTGTCGTCCTTAGAAGCATTGTCCACAAAAAGAATAGAAAAGTCCTGCCTGCTTTGCGAAAGCAAAGCAGGCATGCACTTTTCCAAAAAATGAGCTCCATTATAGTTTGGTATAACGATGGTTGTTTTCATTTGTTTGTCCCTTAGGCGTTGGGTTCAATGATATTTTCTTCCGCTTCCTTAGCTACTTCCTTCTTGGAGTCGGCTACACTCTTGGCATCCTCTGCACTTTGCTTACCGGCAACAACTGGATCCGTAGGATCGTAGTTCTGCTCTCTGGGGATAGCCTGCATGATGGCATCCTTTTCGATTGGACCCTTGTCCCAGGCATCGGAATACACGGTTACGGGGGTACCGTTCTTACAGTTTTCGTAGACCCACTGGGAATCGATGGCTCTTAAACGGATACATCCGCCGGAAATAGCCTGATCGATAAAGTTGTAGTTGATGGCATCAAAGCTGTGGGGGTCTGCCTTTTCATACAATAAGGAATGAATCAAAAATCCCTTATAGAAACGGGAGAGGAACTGGGTGTAGCAATCCTTATGCATGAAGTGCCAACGATATTTCTGGTAAATCTTGAAAGTACCAAGAGGGGTATCCGGTCCCACACTACACATCATGGTTTTATAAGGAATAGTGAATTTTCCTTCCTCGTCCTTGGTCATTACATAAAGCGTTCTGGTTTCTTTATTAATACGGATACTGTAGGCAGCCTGCTTACCCATAATCGGCTCTAAGTCCTTTAAGGCAATACCCTGTTCGTTTAGGTAAATGCGATAGCCGTTTACGACCTTCCAGCCTCTCTGGGCAACACCGTTTTCAAAGTAGTACTGGTTGGAATCCGGGTCAAAGGCATAGCCGGTATAGGGGCTGTTGTCGGCGGTTTGGTACTTAGGTTCTCCATTTTCAAAATAGAGTCCCTCCTGATATGCACTGTCTAACGCCTTCCCGCGCTTTCCGCTAAATTCTACACCGTTTTTCCATAGGGCAATCTTTAAGCCCACAATGTACTTGTCTCCGGAAAAGCTTCCACAGGCTTCTCCGCTTTTCGCCCAATCGGTTACGGTACCGTCACTTAATACTGCACGGTAGTAGATTTCTCCCATGGTATGGGTATAACCCTTAACTCTCAGCATGATAGCGGTAACGGTTCCCTTGTCCGGAGTGGTTTCACCGGAAGCTGCCCAGGGA
>CALHIC010000034.1 GCA_938030845.1 uncultured Oribacterium sp.
TTGATTCATACGAAGACGTATAGAAAACTGCGCATAAAGCACGCCGGACAGAAACAGAATCAGAAAAACGGAGAAAATCATAAAGCTCATTAAGAGCATATTATGAAAGGAACGAAGGGGTGAGGCAATAGAAAAGGGGACGGAGACTCCCTTTTGCAAAAAAACATCAGACAATAGATTTTTTTTGAGACGTTTTTTCTCCAAGGAAATCCACCTCCCCTATACTTAGAAGGATTCTACAGTCCTTCTTTCCCCTTACTGTTGGATTTATATTTTGACGGAGACATCCCGAACTTCTTCTTAAAGGCATAGCTGAAGTAATTCGGATCCGAGTACCCTACCGCCTCGGCAATAATATAGGTCTTCTCCTCCTCTTCCATCAAAAGGCGGAGAGCCTTTTCCATACGATAATCCGTAAGGTAGTTGATAAAGCTTTTTCCGGTTTCCCGTTTAAAGACTGTGGAAAAATAAGCAGCCGATACATGGAGCTCCTGAGAAAGAGCCTCCACCGTCAAGTCCTTATCCATGTAATGGCTGTGCACATGCTCCACCGCCTTCTTAACAAAGGACTTGGTCTTATCGCTTCGCATCTCCTGAATGATAATCTGCATTTTCTTGCAAATCTCCTTCATCCACTGAGAAAGTTCTGCCAGACTGAACTGTTGTACCTTCTGGTACACATCCTCTTCCTTCGGAAAAATCAATCCGGTATCCACCTGATTGGCCAAGAGGAACTTATGCATATTGGTCACCAAATCCATTAGGAAGAAATGGTATTCCTGCAAAGAAGGCGAATCCAAACGACTGTTCTCGATATAGAGGTCAATGCATTTGTCCAGCTCCTCTTCCGAGGACATCCGGATGCTTCGATAAATATCCAAAAGCCGTTCCTCATCAATGATTTCTTTATTGACCTTATGTTCTTCTTTTCCTTCTAAGCCGATTTCACTGATGGCAATGGCTTTTCCTCTACCGTAAAGCACTCGGTATGCCACCGCATCTCTGGCACCAAGATAGGAAAGAGGCAGATCCATTAAATTGGATACGGTTTTTCCGATTCCGGCTGTCACCGTCGCCTTACAAATATGTCTGGCCATTCGACAGAGGATTTCACAATCATCCGTAAGCTTTAGGCTGTCCGATTCCTTATCCATCTGGGCAATGAAAAGCGTATTTCCCAAATAGGTAAAAAAGCAAGGACGCCAGTGCTTTTGCAGTCGTTCCTCCGCCAGCTTCCTAATGGACATGGTAATCAACAGAGGATTAATTCCCTCCGGAGACAGGCTCAGGCTGTTATGCAGGATAACCACCGCAAAATATTTTCCGGGAAGGGAAATCTGATAATCCAACAGTGTGCTTTCCAGATCCTGCTGGGGCAGGGTTCCCTCGATTAAAGAGGTATATAAGCTTTCCTGCAAAATAGGAAGGCTCTCTAAATAATAGTTTTTCAAGCGATGAATGCTTTGCTTTTCATCAAATTCCTGATCCAGAGCCTCATGCACCTTCTGGAATACCCTGGACAGTTCTCCCGCGTCCACAGGCTTCAGCATGTATTCCTCAGCCTCCAAACGGATGGCTTCCTTGGCATACTCGAACTCGTCAAAGCCGGAAAAAATGATAATCTTAATAGAGGGATACAACTCCTTCAGACGATGGGAAAGAGTTAATCCGTCCATATAGGGCATCTTGATATCGGTAAGTACCACATCGATTTGCTTTTCTTCCGCTATTTCCAAAGCTTCCAAACCGTTCTTGGCATAACCGGCCAGAGAATAGCCGAGGCGATCCCAATCAATCTTTTGGACTATGGCCTCCACTACATCCTCTTCATCATCTACTAATAACACGGAATATTTTTTCATTAGTGTTTGTCTCCAACATATTTCTCTTCTAAGGTTCTAAATCGTACAGCCATCACCAGGGTGCCCAAAACAATCAGTCCGATACCTAAAAGAGGATGAACAATCATCAATATGGAAGACAACAGAGAAATACCTGCGAATATCAGAATCAAAACTCCCGCCTCTTTACTATAAGCTTCCCGATCCCGTACAGGAGGACGTCCCTTGGGACGAATACTCTCCACATCTTTAAAAACCAACAGTTTGACGGCGTAATACAATAAAATCGCAGTAAACAAAAGGGGCAAGCCCATTTCCTGTCCTATTCTTTCCAACATTCCTGCTTTTCTTCTCCTTTAATTGCTATTTCTTTTCCAACTCCGGCAGAAAAAAGCGTAGAATTGGGCACTATATCTTCTTCTCTTATCCCCAATATAGCCTATACTCTTGTTTTTCACCAGTGCGGAGAACGCATTGTAAGAAAATCTTTCGCGGGGCAATCTTGGAAATATTAGAAATATTCTGTAAAAACTTAAAAAATAGTTCTTTCTCAAAAGTATTAAATAATTAATTCATTTAACAAAGTTCTTTCTTATTTTACAAAATCCATGCTTGTATTGCAATACATAGCCCCGGAGACTTTTAATTTTCTTGAAATTTTTCGCTATTCATGCCATAATTTCCCCGGTTTTTATTATATGGAAAGGAGCTTTCATGAAAAATCAAAATTTTGTGCGAAACCTTGTTGGAACGGCTATTCTTGCCGCTTTGGTTTTGGCCCTACAGTTATTGCTGGGAAGTCTTAAGCTGGGCCCCTTTAACATAACCTTAACTTTGGTTCCCATTATTTTGGGAGCTGTGCTTTACGGACCGCTAAGTGCCGCCTTTCTGGGGGGACTCTTCGGCTTTTTGGTTTGCATTTCCGTAATTTCCGGAAATGACGCGGGGGGCTTTATGCTCTTCTCCCAAAAGCCCGTCATTACCCTGGCTCTTTGTATGATTAAAAGTACCGCGGCCGGCTATCTTTCCGGACTGGTGGCCAGAAGTCTTGCCAAAAAGAATGCTACTCTGTCCCTATTTTTAGCCGCAGGAATCGCTCCTGTGGTGAACACCGGCATTTTCATCATGGGACTTCTTCTCTTCTTCCAAGATACCCTGGTGCTTTGGGCCAATGGGCAAGATAAAGTAATAGACTTCCTTCTTTTCAGTATTCTGGGAATTAATTTCACCACGGAATTCTTGGTGAATCTGGTGCTGGTTCCCGTTTTAGCCCGTATTTTACGAAACCTTCGTTTTGTAAAGCAAGAGCTTGCCGTATAAGGAGAGAAAATGATTTTAGCCATTGATTGCGGGAATACCCATACTGTTTTCGGAACAATTACGGAAGAGGGAGAAATTCAGAAAATTTTCCGTATGGAGAGTAGCCGGAGAAAAACCAGCTATGAATATGCCGCAGATATTGCCCAAATCTGTCAGCTTTTAGAGATTGATTTGCAGGGTTTAGAGGGTTCCATCCTTTCCTCCGTTGTGCCGGAACTCACCACCTCTTATCAGAAGGCTATGGAGCTTCTCTGCAAGGGAAAATGTGTGGTGGTCAACAGCAGTAGTCCCATGAATATGAGCTTTGCCATGGCGGATCCCAGCGGTGTGGCTCCGGATTTGATTATCTCCGCCGTAGGAGCGAAAAACAACTATCCTCTCCCCGCCATTATTATCGATATGGGCACCGCCACCACTATTACGGTAGTGAACAAAGAGGGCGTTTTTATGGGAGGTGTAATTCTTCCCGGAGTGGGCATCTCCATGAATGCCCTGGCCAAGGAAACCTCTTTGCTTCCCAGTATCGATGTGGCACCTGCCAAGACCTTGATTTCCACCGATACGGTAGATGCTATGCGTGCAGGTATCATTTACGGCACCGCCGGCTCCTTAGACGGTATCGTAGAGCATTTTCAGGAAGAATTGCAGGAAGAGGGGAGCGTGATTGCCACAGGGGGCTTAGCCCACCTGATTTGCCCGTATTGTAAGCATGAGATGATTGTAGATGATAACCTGCTGCTAAAGGGACTGTGGAAGATTTGGCAGCTGAAGCAGGGGAAATAGGGATGAAACAGGGCACGCTCTCGCTAGCTTAATCCTGTGTATTGAAGGACTGTTTTATTATAAAGATGCGC
>CALHIC010000035.1 GCA_938030845.1 uncultured Oribacterium sp.
TGTATTGACTGTTTCTTCCCCCAAAAACGAAGAGCAATAGCAGAGCAAAAGGAGAAGTGAAACCTGGAGCGAAAGTAGAAGCCAAAACTATAGCCTTTCTTTTCTAAAGAGCCCATGTTAAAATGCCAAAAGGAGGTAGGAAATGCAGGAAAATGCCCAAAGTCAGAAGCAAAACTATGATGTCATCATCCCCACTTATAAGCCGGATGAGAAATGCAAAAGATTGTTGGATGCCCTGGAAAAGCAGGAAGTTCCTCCACGAAAAATCATTTTGATTAATACGGAAGAAGCTTTTTTTCCCAAGTCCTTATTGGAGGGAAGGAATCTGGAGCTTTACCTTGTAAAACATATTAAAAAAGAAGAATTTGACCATGCTTACGCCAGAAATCTGGGGGTATCTTTTTCGGATGCACCTTTTTTTCTTTGTATGACAGAGGATGCGGTTCCCAAAGACAGCTCTTGCACAAAGGAATTGCTGGAAGCCTTTTCTTGGGAGGAGAAAATCGGGGCGGTTTACGCAAGACAGCTTACCGACGAGAAAAGCTCCTTTGACGAGGTGCTTTCCCGGAGCTTTAACTACGGGACAGAGCAAAGGGTTTGCGGGATAGAGCAGTTGCCGAAGCTTGGCATCAAATGCTTTTTCCAGTCCAATGTCTGTTGTATGTATAAAAAGGATTTGTTTCAAAGCCTTGGAGGCTTTTCTGAGCCCAGCATCTTTAATGAGGATATGATTTATGCCGCAAGGATGCAGGAGGCGGGAGGAAAAACAGCCTACTGCCCAAGGGCGGAGGTTTGGCATTCCCATCATTTTTCCGCCATGGATCAGTTCCATAGAAACTTTGACCTGGGGGTGTCCCACAGAGACTATAGGGAGATATTCTCAAAAATTCCTGCGGAAAAGGAAGGAATAAAATACCTGAAAAAAAGCATGAGAAAGCTTTGGCAGGAGAAGAAGGCGCTTTTGATCCTACCCTTCCTTTATAAAACCGCCTTTCGTTTCCTTGGCTATCAACTGGGAAAACGCTATCATAAGCTTCCGAAAAGTTGGGTGTTTGCCTTTACCGTGAATCCCCAGTATTTCCGAAAGAAATTTTCCAAAGAAAGGGAAGAACAGTAAGCTATGAGTCCTTTGTTTAGAGTGATTATCATATTGGTTTGCCTGGGAACCAGTCTGTTTTTACATCGTTCCATCAAAAAGGCGAAAATGCGGATTGAAGAGAGTATCTTTTGGCTACTCTTTTCCATTCTTTTG
>CALHIC010000036.1 GCA_938030845.1 uncultured Oribacterium sp.
AGAAGAGGCAGAAGCTCTATAAGATTTCGAACAGCATTCTCATCGTATTCCAGAGTATATTTCCAAATCTGCTCTTTCTTTTGCCCAATAATCAATAAGCCTTCCGGAACCACATAGGTTCGCACCGGATACCCCTCCAGATAATAACGGGTAAACTTTGCCACATCCTGTAAGGTATAGCTCTTTTGAAGCTCTTTCGGCAGGAACTCACTCCATAAGATATTGCCTCCATTGTCCAGAAGCATGGCAAATTGCCGAGCTCCGGAGAGTTTTTCGGCTTCCTCTTCCTCTAAGCGATACTCCTCATTTTCCTTATGTAAATGCTCCATAATCTCCTGACTGTCGGGATAAGAAGGCATACCGTTTCGAGATAAAAAAATTCCAAAAAACAAAAGGTCTGCAAACAGTAGGAATATCGTCAACAAAACCACAAGAGCAATCAGCTGCATTTTCCGTTCTCTATTCCCTCTCATCTTCCTATCTCCAGTTTATAGCCAAGGCCTCTTACGGTCAGTAGAAATACGGGTTTAGATGGCTCTTTTTCTATCTTTTCCCGTAAATGCCGCATATGCACAAGCAGTGAACTTTCCAAGCCGAAATTCCCATCCGGCCAAAGGGCATCGCAGAGGGTATCTGTAGTGACAATTTTCCCCTTATTCCGGTATAGGATAGAAAAAAGCGCCAGCTCCTTAGCCGTTAAAGAAAGCTTTTCTCCTTGTCGTATCACTGTTCCTGCGTCAATGGAAACCAGCGATTCCCCAAGCTGCACGCCCTGCTCTTTCTCCTCCAAATGACAGGTTCTTCTCAGCACGGCGGCAATTCTCAGGATGAGCTCTTCCGGGAGAAAAGGCTTGGTAATGTAATCATCCGCTCCCAGTCCCAAGCCATGCAAACGAGCCCTATCCTCGTCCCTTGCAGAGAGAAAAATCACCGGAACCTCGGAAAGTAGACCTCCGCTTTTTTGCTTTTTATAAAAATCAAAGCCATTGCCATCGGTCAGCATGACATCCAAAAGAATCAGCTGATAGCAATTCTCTGAAAGCTTCGCTTCCGCTTCTTTACAAGAAGACGCGACCTCCACGGAAAGATATCCTTCTTTTCTTAATAGTTCCTGCAAAAGTTCTCTAAGCTCTTTCTCATCGTCCACCACCAATATTTTACAATGTTCTTTTTCCATGATTCTGTCTCCTGCTGCCGTCTGTCCTTAACAATCTTACTATAACCTATCTCCTGCCCACCCTCACCGTTTCTACTGTGGCCTTTTTGCCTCTGTCTTCCCTCAGCAATCCTACTATAGCCTTTCTGCCACTCTTTCCCCATAGTTTTTTTCATTTCTTAAGGTAAACATAAGGTACGCACAAGGTTCCCATAAGCTTCCTTCGCTATTCTCCTACCGTAAACAAACACATGGAGAAAAAAATATGGAGGAAAAAAATGATGAACTATATTCTGGAAACACAGCATCTTAGCAAAAAAAGCGGAAACAGCTACCGTGTAAAAGACCTTTCTTTATCTGTTCCGGAGAAATGCGTTTACGGCTTTTTAGGTCCCAATGGCGCCGGAAAAAGCACTACCCTCAAAATGATTCTGGGCTTGATTCACCAGAGCGAAGGAAAAATTCAATTTCTGGGAAAAACAGTAAATTCCCAAAATCGCCTTTCT
>CALHIC010000037.1 GCA_938030845.1 uncultured Oribacterium sp.
AAAAGGAAACCAAGGCACAGATAGAGAAGGACATCAAGACCTATGAGGCCATGAAGATTCAGAAGCTGGAGGATGTCTTTACCGCCAGAACTCTTTTCGGAAAAATCCGGGATTCCTTAAATGATATTACGGATGAAAAATTCAAAAAGGAATATCAGGAGCGACTCTTTACAAAGCAAAAAGAATTCCTGGTGATTGAGGATAAGTGGAAAGATGAGATTGATGCTTACATTGCCAAGAAGGAAGAAGAATCCAGAGTACAGGAATCTATAGCGGAAAGTAAGGCAAAGGAAGCGGAGGAAAAGGCGCAAAAGAATGCCAAGCGGGAGTCCTTCTTATCCGCTCTGACCGGTTTACAGAGCTTGGAGTATAGAGACGGAGATACGGAGGCATTGATTAATGATGCTATCGAGCGTTTGCAGGAGCTGAACGGCAGTGAAGACTATTACAGCTTGAGTCAGCAGCTGGATGCGGCAATTCGCCGTGTTCGAAGCCTGCCCAAGAAGGAAGAAGAAACTCTCGAAAGTAAGAGCGGAGAAGGATCTCCCTTCTATAGCGGTCCGGGACCGGGAAATTACCTGGGAGAGCGAGACAGTAATAACGGCCCGGGAGTAAGCCCATAGAGGGATTCACTAAGGAACTAATCCGGGAGGAGTTCTTAGGAAGGAAAATGGTTTATGGCAATAGGAAAAATTCATCCGGCTTGTAAACAGTATTTGTGGGGAGGAGAAAAGTTGATTCGGGAATACGGGATATCCTCCCCCAACACTCCCCTTGCGGAAGCTTGGGTGCTTTCCGCCCATTCGGATGGAGACAGCCGTATCAGTTTTTCTGAAGGAGAGCTTTGTTCCGAAGGAAAGGAATCTTCCGAAGGGGAGAGTTTTTCCGAATATCTAAAATGCCATCCTGAGGCAGTGGGAAGCTTTGGAAAAGCCTTTCCCTTTTTTCCGACGCTGATTAAGCTGATTGATGCAAAGAAAGCCTTGTCCATCCAGGTACATCCCGATGACAGCTTTGCTTTATCCCGGGAGGGGCAATACGGCAAAACAGAGATGTGGATTGTCTTGGAACGAGAGGAAGGCGCTTTCCTGTATTTCGGATTTCAAAAAGACTATACGGAAGAAGAAATCCGAAGAGCGATAGAGGAGGAAAACTTTCCTTCTCTTCTTTGTAAGGTGCTGGTAGAACCGGGGGACGTATTTTTCATTCCGGCAGGAACCGTACACGCCATCGGAGCAGGTATCCTGCTTGCGGAAGTACAGCAAAATTCCAATCTGACCTACAGAGTTTACGATTACGGCAGAAAAGATGCCCAAGGAAATACCAGAGAACTGCATGTGGAGAAGGCTTTGGAGGTGATGGACCGAAAACAGCTTTCCTCTTATCGGCAAGAAGCCTTTAAAAAGCAAGGAACAAAGGCGGCAGGAAAAGACGTCTATCTGGAACGAATC
>CALHIC010000038.1 GCA_938030845.1 uncultured Oribacterium sp.
AATATCGTAAACCTTCTCTCCTGTGTTCAAACGGATAGCACCTTCCACAATCTGTCCCTGAGGCCGCTGTAAAAGCTGCATTAGAGAAAGGCTGGTTACGGACTTTCCGCAACCGGACTCTCCCACAACTCCCACGGTTTTTCCCATGGGAACGGAAAAGCTCACGGAATCCACACTCTTTACCGTTCCGGCATCTGTATAGAAATAGGTCCGAAGGTTTTCAAACTCCACCGTATTCTCCGGATTCATTTCCGTTAAATACTCCGACTCCGGAACATTTTTCCGCTTCCGCTTTTTCTCTAAGGCAGCAGTGATTTTTCTATTTTCTTTCGATATCCTCCGGGATTCTTTTCCGGAAAGATAACCGTCTTCTCTTGCCATTTTCTATCCTCAACTTATCTTCCTACAGCTTTCCAAGGCAAATGCCGGAAAGCATGATTTTTTACCGAAACTGTTTAACGCTTCATCTTCGGGTCAAAGGCATCTCGTAATCCGTCTCCCACCAGGTTAAAGGCCAATACGGGAAGTAATAGGCAAACACCGGCAGGTACCCAGATAAAGAGGTAGTTACTTAAAACATAGGTATTGTTTACATCATTGATGATATTTCCCCAGGAAGCAAAGGGGAACTTTACACCAAGTCCCAGGAAAGACAATACCGCCTCTGTCAAGATTACGCCTCCCAAGCTCATGGTACAGGTAACAATGAGCTGAGGAATAACGTTTGGTAAAAGGTGTCGGAAGATTCGGTTTACGGGCTTAATGCCTGTAGCCTCCGCCGCAGTCATAAATTCCTGCTCTCTTAAAGTAAGAATCTGTCCACGCACCAATCTGGTGATGGAAGGCCAACCGAAAAATCCCAGAATAATCATCAGGTAAAACATACGAATCTGAGGATCCACCCTCATTGCATCCATAGCCGCACCGATGATGATGTAGATTGGAATGGTGGGAATACAGTAGAAAATATCCACAATTCGCATGATTAAGGAATCAATCCAGCCTCCGAAGTATCCGGAAATACCTCCAAGAAGCATTCCCAAAACGGTTTCGATAATCACAACTACGAAGCCGATATAAAGGGAAACTCTTCCGCCGTACATCAGTCTGGTCAACATATCCATACCGTTTTTATCGGTTCCCAGAGGATGGGCCTTACTGGGTGGAGAATAAGAGTCATAGACCATCTGCTCTCTGCTTTGCAGAATATTATAGGTTTTGGAGGTGGCATCATATTCCATGGTATAGTTTGCCTCTACTCCGTCATCGTCGGTAAAGCTAAAACTGGTAGCTCCCGCCTGAATCTGCTCCAGAAGCTCTTCCTTAAACTTCTGGGAGAAGGTCACATCGCTCATAATGGCATTTACCACATATCGGCTGGCATAAGCATAAGCAGTTCCGTCCTTTGTTACGGTTCCATCCTCGGAAAGGGTATAGCTGCTGCCCCCCTCCGTAAATTCCTTTTCTCCGTTCGTCAAGGCCTTTAAAATGCTTAACTGCTCTGCAAAAGGAATCTGTCCTTCCCCGGAAACGGAAGTCACGGTATCCACTGCCGCAAAGGCTACCGGGGCAGAGCTTCCCTTCTTGCTAATGATATAGAAGTCTTTTCCCGCCTCTTCATAGCTGTAGTCTACGCCTCCTGCGGCAAACTCTGTCAGCTTCTTTCCCTTGGCCAATACGAACTGAGCCTGGGCAAGAGCAGGGAAGCTATCCTTTTCCGCCTGCTGATAACGAAGCTCCGTGTTTACCTTAACGCCGGCATACTTCTGGCTTTGGCTGTCCTTACGGTAGAAAAGCTGAGACTCTCCGTAGGGCATTAAGGCTCCTCCTAAGAAAGAGAAGAGAAACATGAAAATCAAAACCACCATACCCAAAACCGCAATTCGGTTTCGGAAAAACCGCTTTGCCACCATTGCACCGGGAGAAAGGGTTTTTACACGACGATCATCATTTAAAGAATACTCGTTTATCTTCTGGGCATCTGCTTCACTATGCTCTTCCACATTCTGAACATTATGCACATTCTTCTGTACATTCTCTTCTGTCACAGATTCTCCTACTGTAGTTTCATCTACAGAATTTTCTAAATCAGACATCTCTTCCCCTCCTTTCCTAAGCAATGCGAACTCGAGGATCTACCACGGCATATAAAATATCCGTAAGAAGGTTTC
>CALHIC010000039.1 GCA_938030845.1 uncultured Oribacterium sp.
CCTGCAAAGGCAAATCCGCTGGAGTACGCTATCAAGGCAAGAAAGTACATTCGCGAGAAGACCGGACTATAAGCCCGGAATAACTATAGTTCATAAGCTAATCAGAAGCTTGCAGAAAAAGCTATAGAACATTCGGCAGAACAAAAGGCGGTTGAATCCTTTGGCGAATGAAATTGTAGGAACGTAGCTATAGGAAGACAAGAATAGACAGAAGTAAAAAGCTCCGAAGAAGGTTAGCGGAGTAAAAATACAAAAGGAGGAATTATGGGAAAAACAGTAAAAATGGGACTTTTGGGAATGGGCAGAATCGGAAAGCTTCATGCCATGAACATCCAAAACAGTCTCCCCAATGCGGAAATCATTGTGGCAGTAGACCCCTTCTTAAACGAAGAGATGGAAGCCTGGGCTAAGGGCATCGGTATCACAAACTGCAGTAAGGATCCCAAGGATGTTTTTGAGAACAAAGAGGTAGAGGCAGTTTTGATTTGTTCTTCCACTGACACCCACGCCGATTTCATTATCCGGTCCGCAAGAGCAGGAAAGCAGATTTTCTGTGAGAAGCCAATCCACACCGACTTGGATAAGATTAAGGAAGCTTTGGCGGAAGTAGAAAAGGCAGGGGTAAAATTACAGCTTGGATTCGTTCGCCGCTTCGACCGTTCTCACAAGAAGGTAAGAGATGTGGTAGCTTCCGGACAGTTAGGAAAGCCCTATGTGGTAAAGGTTTGCTCCAGAGACCCTGAAGCACCACCTATGTCCTATGTAGCTGTATCTGGCGGAATCTTTATGGATATGATGATTCATGACTTTGACATGGTTCGTTACCTTGCAGGATCCGACATTACCGAGGTAAATACCGTAGGCGCTTGCCTGGTAAATCCTGATTTTGCAAAGTATGACGATGTGGATACCGCTATTGTAACCTTGAAGTTTGCCAACGGTGCCATCGGCGTAATCGACAACTGTCGTCAGGCTCCCTACGGTTATGACCAGAGAGTGGAAGTACATTGCGAGAAGGGCTGTGTACAGGACAACAACAATCTGGAAAATGAAGCTTATATCAGCACTGCATCCGGTGTGGAGGGAGCAAAGCCCACATGGTTCTTCTTAGAGAGATATAACGATGCCTTTATTGCGGAAATGGAGGACTTCGTAGATGCAGTATTGGAGGGCAAGGAAGTACCTGTAGGCGGTAAGGACGGTTTGGAATCCGTACGCGTGGCTATGGCAGCAAGAAAGTCTCTGTTAGAGAAGCGCCCTGTACAACTTAGTGAAATCTAAGAGCGGAATTCTTCTATATAGAAGAGAAAAGTTCTTGATCGATAAAATAACCCGTTCCAAGAGGAACAAAAATCCATTTTATAAGAGAGGTAATCAAAATGTTTAAAAAAGCACTTGTAGTTTTAATGGCAGCATCTGCTCTTTCCTTCGCTCTTACAGGATGTGACAAGACTGAGACCAAGACAGAAAATGCAGGAACCGAGGCAAAGTCCGAAGAGGCTAAGTCCGGAGAGGCAAAGTCCGAGGAAGCTAAGGAAGAGAAGAAAGAGGAGAAGGCTGAGGCTAAGTCCGATTCTTCCGAGGATCCATTAGCTGGAGCAAGCTTCGAAGGAGATTACAAGATTGACGTAATCTTAAAGACCACCTCCTCCGAGTACTGGAGCTATGTGGTAGCAGGAGCAAAGGCATTTGAGAAGGATCACCCAAATGTTAAGGTTGAGGTTAAGGGTGCAAGCTCCGAGACTGCTTATGACGAGCAGCAGAACATGATCGAGACCGACTTAAACTCCGGAAGCTATGACGGATATGTTATTGCTCCATTACAGGCTGATCTGGTAAAGACTCTTATCGCAGGACAGACCAAGCCAATCGTGGCAGTAGATACCAATATTGATGCTAAGGAAGTGTTATCCTTCGTAGGAACTTCAAACGACACTGCAGCAAAAGAAGGCGGAAAGGCTGCCGTTGAAGAAGCTAAGAAGAGAGGCTGGACAGAGATTAAGGCCATCTCCATTTCCGGAGTACAGGGAGACGGAACAGCAACAGCAAGACTGAAGGGCTATCAGGAAGGCATCAACGAAGCAGGCGGAGAGTTCTTGGAGAAGGAAATCCAGTATGCTGATGCAGTAGCAGATAAGGCTGTAACTTCTATGGAAGCTATTATGCAGAACCACCCGGAAGGAATCGCTATCATCGCTTGTAACAATGACGATATGGCTATCGCAGCAGCAAGAGCAGCCAAGGGTAATGAAGCATACAAGAACACCATTTTCATGGGCTTCGACGGCATCAAGTCCGCATGTGAAGCTATCCTTGACGGAACAGAGTCTATGTCCGTTGCACAGGAAGCTTATGACATGGGATACAAGTCTGTAGCTGCAACTGTTGCAAAGTTAAATGGAACAGAGCTTCCAGAGTTCATCAACTCCGGCGTATCCGTAATCACAAAGGACAATGCGCAGAAGAGATTGGATGACCTGAACTCTTACTTAGGAAAGTAATCATAGCTTTGAAAATCAAATCAGCCGGAAGATAGCGGATGCTTCCGAGAAAATGAAGTGAATCTAAGCACAACAAAGGGATGTTTCTCCTCATAAGAAAACATCCCTTTTCTTGAAAGAAGATAAAAAAGAAATTTTTTTCAAATACATTTTTGTGAAAATCATAACAGGCACTATACACAAGAGTAAAATAAAGGGGAAAGCATGAAGGAAAGTATTGTACAACTGAAGGATGTACGCAAGACCTTCCCCGGTGTGGTTGCGCTAAGCAAGATGCAGTTAGATGTACGTAAAGGCGAGATTTTAGGATTGATCGGAGAGAATGGAGCAGGAAAGTCTACGCTGATTAAAGTATTAACTGGGGTATACCATCCGGATGAGGGGCAGATCATCGTAGAAGGACAGGAAAGACAATTTAAAACTCCACAACAGGCCATTTCTGCGGGAATATCCTGCGTGTATCAAGAACTGAATATTGAGAAGTTGCTTTCGGTAACCGACAATATGTTTATCAACAAGTGGATTCACAAAGGGCCATTACTGGACTATGGAAAAATGCACCAGATAGCTCAGGACATGATGAAGAAGTTAGGATTGGATGTGGATGTGCGGAAGCCGGCAGGACACTACGGCATGGGTGTACAGCAGATGATTGAAATCTCCAAGGCCCTTCTGGCCAATGCCAAGTGCATCATCATGGATGAGCCTACCTCTTCCTTATCGGAAAAAGAGGTAGAAGAGCTTTTGAAAATCTGTAGAGATTTACGGGCGCAGGGTATCGGGATCATCTTCGTATCCCATAAGCTGGAAGAGTTGTTTCAACTCTGTGACCGGATTACCGTTATCCGTGACGGAGAATACATTGATACCAAGGACGTGGCGGATTGGGACAATGACAGCCTGATTAAGGCTATGGTAGGCCGTTCTCTGGATAACCAATTCCCGAAGGAAGCAGGCGTGCGTTCTGAAAAACCATTGTTGGAAGTAAAGAATATTCACCGTAAGGGCGTGCTTCACAATGTATCCTTTAAGGCTTACGGCGGAGAGGTACTGGGATTTTCCGGACTGGTAGGTGCGGGAAGAACGGAAACCATGAGAGCCATCTTCGGAGCGGATCCCATTGACGGAGGAGAAATCTATATCCGCGGGGAGAAGGTAGATATTAAGAATCCCAAAGATGCCATCCGGGCAAAAATTGCTTTCCTGACCGAGGACCGGAAGGGACAGGGACTGATTTTAAATGAGTCCATTCAGAACAATCTGATTTTAGCGAATTTAAAGGGCTATCAGAAGGGCTTGTTCTTAAGTCAGAAAGATATGGATAGCATGGGTGAGGGCAGAATTCAAGAGCTAAGCATTAAGTGCCCGAGCCAGGAAGAAAGAGTAGGACAGCTTTCCGGCGGAAACCAGCAGAAGGTGGTTATCGGAAAGTGGTTAAATACCAATGCGGATATTTATATCTTGGATGAACCTACCAGAGGAATCGACGTAGGGGCCAAGGTTGAGGTGTATCAGGTGATTAACCGTTTGGTAAAAGAGGGAAAATGTGTCATCATGGTGTCTTCCGAAATGCCGGAAATCCTGGGAATGAGCGACAGGGTACTGGTAATGCGCGAAGGAAGAATCACCGGAGAAATGTCAAGAAGTACAGATGCTTTCAATCAGGAATCCGTGATGAAAGCAGCTTGGGAGGTATAAGATGCAAAAATCAAAATTAGGAAATTTAAGTAATTATATTGGAACATTTGCGGCACTGATTATTCTGTGTATCGCATTGGCATTGGCTTCTCCCAACTTCTTGGATAAGGCAAACCTGATGTCCATCTTAAAGCAGACCTCTTTTAACGCTCTGCTTTCCACCGGAATGTTGCTTACCCTGATTACCGCAGGAATCGACCTTTCTGTAGGTGCTACGGCAACCTTCGGAGCCTGCGTGGCAGGAGCTATGGTAAGAATGGGAGTGACCAATCCGGTATTCTTGTTCTTGGCTGTGTTAGTAGTAGGCGGTGTTGTGGGACTGATTAACGGTCTTCTTCTTACCAGACTTCACCTTCCCCACCCCTTCGTATCAACCCTTGGTATGAAGAACGTGCTTTGGGGAGCAGCTTTAATTATCACTTCCTCTCAGATGATCAGCTTCTCCAACACCGGAGCAGAAGGCATCATGGTACTGGGAAGTGCCACTATCTTAGGGGGATTTCCCATCAGTTTCGTGGTGGTAATTTTGATTTACATTCTTATGCATATCCTTCTGACAAAAACTGCCTTAGGTCGTTCCATCTACTGTGCCGGAGGAAATATGGAGGCTACCCGTCTTTCCGGAATCAATGCGGACAATGTATTAACCTTCTGCTATGTGCTTTCCGGCTTTATGGCAGGCTTTGCAGGAATCGTATCCATCGGCCGTTCCGGAATCTCCAACGGTGCAAATGCTATCCAGCCTTATGATACCGATGCAATCGCAGCTTGTATCATCGGTGGAGCATCCTTCATGGGAGGAAAGGGAACTATGGTGGGAACCATGCTGGGCGCATTAATCATTGCGGTTCTCAGAAATGGATTTACCCTGCTTTCCGTACCCTCCGCTTGGCAGAACCTGGTGCTTGGTTTGGTAATCATCGGAGCCGTACTTCTTGACGTAACAAGAGAGAGAATGCAGAAGAAAAAGAAATAAGACAAATTTCCAGCAGGTCTATTCCATCGAAAATTGAATAACTGAAAAATGAATCTAAAGCGGATTTGTTCCTAAAAAATGTGGGCAAGAATAACTCCACTGTTAGTGAACAAATCCGTGATTTTTTTATGGAAACAATACAAATATAGAAAACATACAACAATAGGAGAAAAATATGAGCGAGATTAAAGTGGGCATCGTAGGACTGGGACGCTTAGGAAAGGTACACGCAAGAAATATTGCCTTTAAGATTCCCGGAGCTAAGCTGGTGGCTGCCTGCTCCATTATGGAAGCGGAACTACAGTACGCAAGGGAAGAACTGAAGGTTTCAGAAACTTTTACTTCCTATGAAGAGATGCTGGACAAGGCAGATTTAGATGCGGTAGCTATCGTAAGCTCCAGCCCCTGTCACTGTGATCAGATTGAAAAGGCTCTAGCGAAAGGCCTCCATGTCTTTACAGAAAAACCTCTTGGCGTAGATGTGGAAGAATGTAAGAAGGCGGAGAAGGCAGTGGAGGCCCATCCCGACCAGGTATTCTTCTTGGGATTTATGCGCCGTTTTGATCCCTCTTACAGTTACGCGAAGAAAAAGATTGAAGAGGGTGCAATCGGAACCCCCTATATGGTAAAGGCAACCGGAATCGATCCGGAGGCAGCTGTAGAAGGAGCCATCAAGTTTGCCCCAACCAGCGGAGGCCTTTTTATTGACATGGCTAGCCATGATGTGGATCTGATTCGTTGGTTCTTGGGAAGTGAAGTGAAGGAAGTATA
>CALHIC010000040.1 GCA_938030845.1 uncultured Oribacterium sp.
GACATATCTTTAATGGATCGGCTTGCGGAGATAATTGCGCCAAGTGGATTTCTACCATTGCGTCTCATAAAGATTTAACCATTAATTTGCATCACATTATGGATTTTAGTACGGTGGAAGGATTTTCCGCATTTATCATAAATACCGGAAAAATGACAGAGAACTATGAGGCGTATTTAGAGGAGGCTATTAAGATTCCTTTGGAGGATTTCTAAAATGAAGGGAATGCACCACATTGTTATACAAAATAAGCGGATACGATTTGCATTTTCTATAAAAAGAAATATCACCATTATTCGAGGAGATAGTGCTACAGGAAAAACAACGCTTTTCTCAATGATTGAAGAATATGGAAATCTTGGCAAGGATTCTGGCGTGCAAATTCAATGCGATAAGGCCTGTGTAGCTCTTTCCGGAAAATATTGGCAGGAAACACTGGAAAATATTCATGATTCTATAGTCTTTGTTGACGAGGACAGCAGGTTTTTAAAAACTAAGGATTTTGCAAAAAGAATTCGTAATTCCAATAATTATTATGTGTTGATTACCAGAGAAAATTTACCTGCCTTACCCTACTCCGTGGAAGAAATATACGGGATTCATTGTTCGGGAAGATATATGGATACAAGGCAGGTATATAACCTGTTTTATAAGATATACTCGGAGACAAATCCCGGAAAGATTTTGGTAAAGTCCTTAATAACGGAGGATTCTCAAGCAGGATTTACCTTTTTTTCTCAGGTTTCCAAGACAAGGGGGATTTGTTGCGAAAACGCAGGGGGAAAATCCAATATTCTAGGGATTTTACAAAAAAGATTGATTGATAAACAGCAGAAAGAAACATTGGTGATAGCGGATGGAGCAGCATTTGGGCCGGAAATGTCTCATATTTCTCAATTACTTAGGGGGAATGTAAATATCAAACTCTATCTTCCGGAATCTTTTGAATGGCTTTTATTGTATGCGGATATTTTAAATAAACCGTCCATTAGACAAAAGCTTGAAGAAGCGGAAAATTATATTGAAAGTGAAAAATATTTTAGCTGGGAAAGATATTTTACAGATTTACTAATGGAAGAAACAGAAGATTCCCCTTATCCCTATGACAAGTCGAATCTGAAGGATTTTTATCTTCAAGATAAGATTGTTCAAAAAGTGTTAGAGGCAATGGCGCCAATCTGCTTGGCTAAAGAATAGATGTATCAGTATAATAGTGCTCTTATAAAGTCTCTAAAATAAGAGAATGTGATTCATAAAAAATTGCTAAAAAGTCCGTTCAATGCTATACTGCTTTAGCATATAAGATAAAAGAGAATATATAGAAAAATTAATTTTTAAGGAGTTATCATGTTGAATAGAAGAGGATTTTTATTATGCCTTTTGGCATTATTTTTTCTTGTTTCCTGCAAACCCAAGTACGGAGTGAATTCTGCTCCAAATTTAACCACAGCGGCTGCTGATCAGGTCATTCTTATCGATTTCGACCAGATTTCCGACGATGTGATAGAGAGCATGGATCCTGAGGATTTCCCTTTTGTAAAGAATTTGACGATTTCCGGAAGTAATGATACCCATATGGTGGAAGTCAATGCGGAGATTGTGGACAATGTCAGCAATGAAGCACTGACCATTTTCCTGGATCAGCTGATGCGGGAGATTTCCAATGCGGCAGCAGTACAGGATTTTCGTTATAGCAAGTCCACAGACGACAGTTATGGAAGCTTCTTCCAAAAATACGGTATACACTATGTAATCACCAAGGGTGAAGAGACGGTAGAAGATGTTACCGTGCAGCCGGGAGAAAGCTTCCCCTTCACTGCGTAAGAATAACAAAATCAGCCACTCGGAGCAGGAAAAACAAGTTTTCGTTTCATCGCCCGAGAAAAAAGAGTGAACAGATTTTTTTAACAACAAGTACAAGGACTGTAGCAATAGGAGAAATCATTCTTCATGGAAAATACTAAGGACAAGATGTCTAGCGAAAATATAGATAATCAAGATGGGGGGAAAGTGCCCCAACGAGAAAAGAAAGGGCAGGGCTTTCGATTAGAGCATTGGCATATCATTGCTTTGGGACTGATGCTTTATGATTCCCTTGCCCTCAGCTTTTCCTATTTGATTGCCCTTTGGCTTCGCTATGATTTACGCTACAGCACCATTGACACGATATATATAGAACGTTGGAAAGCGTTTCTTCCCTTCTACATTCTAGGGTCACTGGCGGTTTTTTGGTTTCTAAAGCTTTATAAAAGCATCTGGCGTTTTGCCAGTTACTCCGAGCTCCTTCGGGTAAGCATGGCCACCGTCATTTGCTCCGTCTTTCATATCATCGGCATCACGTTTTTTTGGGGAAGAATGCCCATTTCCTACTACGTCATCGGAGCGATTTTACAGTATCTGGCGGTACTGGGCATTCGCTTTTCCTATCGTTTTATCCTGCTTCTTCGAAAGGTCAATAACAAGAAAAGCCATCATCGAATTATGGTAATCGGAGCAGGTTCTGCCGGGCAAATGCTGATTCGTGATATTCAACGCTCCGGAGAAGTGGACGGGGCGGTAGTTTGTATCATTGATGACAACAAAAATAAGTGGGGAAGACTGATTGACAATATCCCCGTGGTGGGAGGAAGAGAAAGTATTTTGGAGGCGGTGGAAAAATTTGCCGTGGACAAAATCTTCCTGGCCATTCCTTCTGCGACAGTTTCTCAAAGAAGAGATATTCTGCAAATCTGTAACGAAACCACCTGTGAGCTGAAGAACCTTCCCGGAATGTACCAGCTGGTTACCGGACAGGTCAGTGCCAGCGCCATGCGAAAAGTTTCCGTGGAGGATTTGCTGGGAAGAGACCCGATTAAGGTGGATCTTCGGGAGGTATTTTCCTTTATTAACGGAAAGACGGTATTGGTCACCGGCGGAGGAGGTAGCATCGGCTCGGAGCTTTGCCGGCAGATTGCAGGCCACAGTCCTAAGAAGCTGATTATCTTCGATATTTATGAGAACAATGCCTACAATATCCAATTAGAGCTACGGGAAAATTTTCCGGAACTGGATTTACTGGTCTTGATCGGCTCCGTACGAGATTCCCGGAGAATGTTCCAGATTTTTAAGGAGTACAGACCGGAAATCGTTTACCATGCGGCGGCGCACAAGCATGTGCCCTTGATGGAGGACAGCCCCTGCGAAAGCATTAAGAACAATGCTTTAGGAACCTACAAAACCGCCTACGCGGCCATGGTGAACGGCTGTAAGCGCTTTGTGCTGATTTCCACGGATAAGGCGGTGAATCCTGCCAATATCATGGGAGCAAGCAAACGACTTTGCGAAATGATTATCCAGGCCTTTGACAATAAGATTAAGGCAGGCAGAGTGCAGGACATCCCCCAGCTCTTCACCCATAAGGGCATGGAGAATGCGGACAAAGACGGCACGGGGGCAGTGTTCCAGGATATCCAGACGGAATTTGTGGCGGTGCGCTTCGGAAATGTATTGGGTTCCAACGGCTCCGTTATTCCTATTTTCAAAAAGCAAATTGAAAAGGGCGGACCGGTAACGGTAACTCATCCGGATATCATTCGTTACTTTATGACCATTCCGGAGGCGGTAAGCCTTGTCTTAGAGGCGGGAACCTTTGCCAAGGGAGGAGAAATCTTTGTCTTGGATATGGGAAGCCCGGTAAAGATTGACACCTTGGCCAGAAACCTGATTCGCCTTTCCGGATTTAAGCCGGATATCGACATTAAAGTACAGTACAGCGGACTTCGTCCGGGAGAAAAGCTATACGAAGAAAAGCTGATGGCGGAGGAGGGACTTCAGAATACCGCCAACGAGCGTATTCATATCGGAAAGCCGCTAAGCTTTGATATTGATGCTTTTCTGGGGAAGGTGGATGATTTAATGGAAGCCGCCTACAAGAACAAGGACGATATCCGGGAAATGGTGAAGGATATTGTGGGGACTTATAAGCCGGCGAAATAAGGATCTGTAGTGGCTGGAGAAGTCTAAGGAAGCAGTATCGAGATAATAAGGATGTAAAAACAGGTACAAAGCGATGGGAATTGTAAGCAAGAGATTGGAGGACTTATGCGGAATC
>CALHIC010000041.1 GCA_938030845.1 uncultured Oribacterium sp.
TTTTGCAGAATATAGCATATGATCCGCAAGAGGCATAAGGCTTTTCACCATAGATTTCGCATAGTAGCCCCCGATGCTTAAGGTAATATGCAAATCCGGATACTCTGCAAAACACAGCTGCTCCACCTTTTTACGGATACGATGAAGCTTTCTGCGAAAAGCTTCTTCTGTGATTTTAGGAAAGCAAAGAATGAATTCATCTCCCCCATAGCGAATCAGTTGGTCCGAGCTTCGAACACAAGATTGAATCAAATCCGCAGAAGTTCTCAGAGCCAAATCCCCCACTGCATGGCCATAACCGTCATTTATTTCTTTAAAATGATCAATATCAATCATGGCCAGGGCTTGATATTGCTTTTCCTGTACCTTTTCATCGTAAAATCTTCTGTTCCAGGCCTTGGTAAGACTGTCGGCATAAATAGCCATATCCAGATGAGCTATCTTTTCAATCACCCCACCGGTTCCGGACACTCCCATTAAAGCAGATTCTTCCATGGAAGACACCATTTCAATAACATAAGGCACTCCTTCAATTTCCGTATATTGGGCAATCACAAAATAGATATCATCATCAATAAATTCAAACTTCTCTGCCCGGCCCTTGGTAGACACGGCTTTAGCAACAATACAAAATCTACAATCTCCTCTTCGATTCCATCGTGCATCACAAACCGAATGTAGTTCCTCTACGCGGTTTGGGTAAAGCTTTACCACCTTTTTGTTCCGCGGGTTAACAATACTGACGGAATGAAATGCGGATGCTAATTCTTCAAGTCGTAACGTAATGGTGTCATAATCCAGATTTAACCATGAATCTGCCCTGTCACTCATTCTTTATCCTTTCTGAAAACTTTCCCCTACTCTGTTCCCCTATTTCTAAATTGGTACTACTCCGAACTTAAACATAATACTCTACACTTACACACATCAATACTCTACACCCATACAAAGATTTCTAGCGTTCAAAAAAATCCCCTTCTTGAAAGATTTGTTGATCTTCTTTATGCATCATAGATACCTTATCCATATTCAAGGTATGAATACCGAAAATCACCCTGTCCTGCTTTGAGCGCTCATGAGAACGAATTAAAACGAAACGCTTCCATACATATTCGTTCTTACGATTTTTGCTCCTGAAATACGCCAAAATAAAGTCCTTCTCCGCACTTTCCACTCTTTCCGCCATTGTGTCCGGATTCAAGAACTGCCAGCAGGCTTCCTTATCCTTCGGATAGACTTTGTTTTCCACAAACTTTTCAATTTCTCCCCGAAGATTGCTGCTCTCATGAACCCCTTCATAGATTTCATTGACATAAACCGGATTTAGCAAGTTCTCCTTTAAATCAAAAACAAAAACCATATCATAGACGGTATATAGTGGGCTTAATGCCTCCTGAAACTCCTTATTCTTTTGAAATCTTCTGATATTGGACAGAATATCCAAGCGCACCAAGAAGATATTTTTATTTCCTTTGCTGGCTACCAATCTACTCTGAAATTGACAATGCATACCCCCGGACAAAAAATCCATGGCTTCAATTCTTCCGGATTTCCTGGCTAAATCCATAATATCCCGCATTTTATCCGTAAAAAGAATGGACCTGTCATTTAACAAATCCTGAAATTGATGCGTTCCCTCATAGCCCAGCTCCAAAAGATTCTTTCGATATGGCTTGGTAAAATTCAAGTGTTTTAATACCCCATCAATCTCCGACATAACCGCCACCGGCTGACCTGTTTCAAAGCCGTGAATGCTGGGGGAAGAATCGGAGCGTTCCAAATCAAAGGGCACGGGACTGATAATATTGACAAAGCCGATTTCATCGTACAGGTAGCAATCTTCTTCCGTCTCCATTTCGCAGCTTTCTTTTGCGGAAGCAAACCACTCCTTCATGGCTTCAGGTCTTGCAAAATAATAGCCCTGCATTCTTTCGCAACCTGCCACCTTTAAAAAACGATATTGCTCTTCCGTTTCCACACCTTCCGCTACCGTATGAATCCCGATTTCCTTCGCCATATACAAAATGGAGGAAATGATAATAAGAGACTTTTTCCCCATATCACTGAGGAAACGCATATCAATCTTGAAGGTATCAAATTCAAACTCTTTTAAGAGATTTAAAGAAGAATATCCTGAGCCGAAATCATCCATCCATACCTTATAGCCCAGATTGTGTAATTCTCTGACGGTATCCTTCATATAGGCTTCATTATCCATTACGGCACTTTCCGTAATTTCAATGTGAACATAATTTCTCGGCAAGGAATTCTTCTCCATGATTTCTTCCATCTCTTGAAGAAGTGTGGGTACATCAAAATCCAAACGGGAAAAGTTCATCGAAATAGGTACGATAAACTGTCCTCGCCTTCTTCTTTCTTCAAGCTCCCGACATATTGTTTCCATTACATATCGGTCCAGAAGATGTATCTTTCTTTTTTTCTCCAGCACGGGAATAAACTCCCCCGGAGAAATCATCCCATATACCGGATCTATCCAACGGGATAGAGCTTCCGCTCCGCAGACACGCTTTGATAATCCTCGAATATTGGTCTGCAAATACACCTGAATCCACTCTTTTTCAATGGCTTCTTCGATATGGCTCTCTATATAGCTTTCCAGTTCCTTATCCTTGGGTTTTCTCAGTGACATCCTTCCACTCCTTTATCCTATCTAAAGATTTTCGTCTTTAAACGGATAAATCATAAGTCCAAAAGCCATAAGATTTTCCGGTTTCAACTAAAATATAATGCTCTACTTCCCGTCAAATCAGAGAATTACTGCAGTAAATCCTTTACGATTTCCCCTCCCATAATTAAACCGACCACAGGAGGGACAAAGGCAACGGAACCGGGGATAGACCGTTTCCCCTTAGCTTTGGGAAGCTCTGCTTCTCCTCCGCCTTCCTTTGTTTGCGGAATCTCTGATTCTGCCCCACTTGGCTTAGTGTGGGGAAGCTCTGAAGCAGTTTGCGCTTCTTCCGTCTGCTCTATGGGCTTTCTGGGCATTTCTTCGGAATACACCACCTTCAGGCTTTCTATTCCTCTTTTTTTACATTCTCTTCTCATTACCTTGGCCAGAGGACAAATCCTGGTTTCATACAGATCTGCCACCTTAAATCCGGCGGGATTCAACTTATTGCCCGCTCCCATGGCGGAGATAATCGGCACACCGGCTTCCTTGGCCGCTTCTAAAACATGAAGTTCGCTTGGCGCAATGACTTGTTTGTACACTTCTTGGTTCACGCGCGCATCTTGGATACTTTGAACACTGAGGTAGATTCCGTCCGCTCCAGCTTCTTTGATGATCCGTTGGCTCAAACTAGCGATGTCTTGGCCAATGGTATCTAGTACTTTTTTAAGAG